>NZ_BAAGZM010000015.1:0-22459 GCF_054778495.1 Hymenobacter agri | reverse complement strand
CCTGCGGCTGCGGCCCGCCGTGCGTCCAGAGGTCCCAGCGGTTGTCGAGCGGGCTCACCGGGGCGCGGTAGGCTATGGTAAACTGCCAGGGCCGGGGCAGGCCGGCCCACCACACCGAGTTGGTGCCGCCCTGCCGGGCATGCAGCCGAATCAGCTCCAGATATTCGGCCTTATCGAAGCCGGGCTGAAGCACTTAGGCCCGCAGGCCTGGAGGGCTAGCCAGCGCCAGCAGCAACAGGGGAGGAAGTAGGGGCGGCGCATAGGTGAGTGACGAATGAAATAGCCTGCTCAACAACGAGATGGCTACACTATACGCCCGCCTGTTCGTCAGCGGCAGCTATTCGGCCTCGCGGTTCACCGTACCGGGGCTGAACGCCGGTACGCAAATAGACCAATATTCGCATTCTTTGTCGAACGGGTTGGAGTAGCGCACCCGCGCGCCGCCCTTAATCAGCAGGGCCTGGCCGGCCTGCAGCTCCACCACATCGCCGTCGATTTCGAAGCGCTTGCGGCCGCGCACCACTATCGTGAACTCATCGAACGAGGGCGTTTGGTGCGGCTCGCTCCAGTGCGGCGGGGCCACCATGTGGGCCAGGCTGTAGGCGCTGGTGCCGGTGCTGGCCCCGCCCACGTGCTCTTCAATGAGCTTGCCATCGGTGGTGGGCACTACAAAAGGGGCAGGGTTGAGGATGTAGCGTTTTTCGGACATGGGGTTTCGTAGAAAATAGTATCGTGAGTCAGGTAGATGTAAAAGAACGTCATGCTGAGCTTGTCGAAGCAGCTCTACCGCTTCGTTGTTTTTGATTGCGTTACTACTGCGGTAGAGAAGCCTCGGCAAGCTCAGCATGACGCTCCGTAAAAGGGGAGGTCATCTACGGCTTAAGCTGCTCCAGCAGCTTAAAAAGTCGCGAGTTATGCTTCCAGACGTAGAAATACGGCGTCTGCACCGCCCCAAAACGCACCCGAATGCGCTCCACGCCCGGCAGCATGCTGCCCTCGAAGTCGAAGCAGTCGAGCCCCAGCACCTCGCTGGCGTAGCGAATGCACTCCCAAGCCAGTAGCACGCCCGCGCCGCTGGCGCGCCGGGCCGGGTCATCGCCGGCCAGCAGGAAGTAGGCCGTGGTGTTGTCCCAAATCAGATACGCCACCGAATGCACCTGCCCCTGCGCATCCACGGCAAAAAATAGCTGCCGCTGCCCGGCCGCCGCCAGCGCCGCATCCAGCCGCCGCAGCTGCGCCAGCGAGTATGGCGGGGCCAGCTTCTGGCGCGCAAAGCTCAGCATATTCACGCGGTAGAATTCCGCCAGCGGTAGGTCATGCACCACGCGCACCTGCGGCCGCGCCAGCCGGATATCGCGCCGGATGCCCGTGCCCAGGCCCGCCTCCACCCGCGCCAGGTCGCGCAAGTGGTGCAGGCGGTAGGTGTAGTAGGTTGTTTGCCGGAACTGCTGCCAATAGAATGGAAGCCAGTTGGTCACGGTCGGGTAAAAATTCTGCCTGAAGGCGGCCAAGTCCGGCAGCTGCGCAATCAGCGCCTGCAGCAGTTCGTGCTCCTTTGGCAGCCGCCCCCGAAATCCGGGCAGCAGATACGGCCCCAGCCACTTCACGAAGGGCGGCATCGTGGCGTACTGGAAAAGGCTTTTCTGTTTATAGAAGTAAGGCAATGCGGCTACTACCTGCCCGTGCTCTTCGGCCAGCACTACGTCCCAGGTGCCGCCTTCGGCGCAGGCATCGAGGTACCACGGCTGCGCAAATACCGGCACATCGGGCGCGGTGCGGCAAAAGTCGAGGTAGCGGGCTTTGGCAGGCATGGGGCGGCGCTTACTTGCCCGGCGTGGCCGTGGGGCAGGGGCCGGGCGTGGTGCGGCGCACACCGGCGTTGGCCGCCGCGCAGGGGTTGGAATACGTTTTCCCGTCGCAGCCGCACACGGGGTTGTATTCCATCGTGCAAATTCCCTGTGGATTGATTTTGCTGGGGTCGATGCAATCGTCGGCCACTTTGGGCGCCGCCGGACGCTGGCATGCGCCCAAGAGGAGCAAGGTGGTGCTTAGTAATGGAAGTAGCTTCATCGGGCGGGGGAGGGGAGAGGGGCGAATCTACGGCGGCAGGACCGATTTCCGGGAGGCCCGGCGCTCCCCGTTACGGCGGCCGAAAATTTGTCGACAAGCTCAACCCCGGCCCGCGCCATTCGTATAGCCTGCCAGAACGAGCGCCAGTGCCTAACAAACCTGCTGGTTTTTGGTTGGCCTTCGTTTTTTCCACTGCATACCAACCCACTTTCACCCTTCATTACCCTTCACCATGTCGTACCACGAAGAAGACAACAACGCCGGTAAAATCCTTTTAGCTGCTCTCGCCGGTGCTGGCGCAGGCATTATTGCTGGCATGCTGCTGGCTCCCGATAAAGGTTCGGCCACCCGCGAAAACTGGAAAGGCGTTGCCTCTAAATACAGCGGCCAGCTGGGCGAGCAAGCCTCGAAGCTGGGTTCCGACCTCGAAGCTAAATTCAAAGAATATGCCGGCAAGCTCGAAGACATGGGCGTAACCCTGCCCGGCGGCGGGCTGAAGCTGAAAGGCAGCTGGGACGAAATCAAAGGCAAGCTGAAGCAGCAATACGCCCAGCTCACCGACGAGGACCTGACCTATGCCGAAGGCAAAGGCGACGAGCTCGTAGGCAAGCTGCAGGACAAGCTTGGCAAAGGCAAAGCTGAAATTACCAAAATGCTGAACGACATGTAAGTCGGCCTATCGTGCCGCATGTCTGCGAGCCCCGCACCTTCCGGTGTGGGGCTTTTTGCTGCCCCAACATGTATGGCCTCTTTTTCGTTATTTAATTCTCGCAGCATTGTTATTCCCTGCGAATCCCTACTTATGAAAGACGACAAAGGCAAAGTTATTTTCTCACTCATCGCCGGCGCTACCGCTGGCATCGTGGCCGGCCTGCTGCTGGCGCCTGAAACCGGCGACGATACCCGGTCCAACATCCGCAAGTCGGCCTCCAAATGGGCCGGCGACCTCAGTAAGCTAGCCAAAGACACCCTCGCCAAAGTGCAGGGCCAGGGGCCCGACCACACCAGCTCCGACGCCGCCGCGAGCGAGGATAAAGCTGCCGCCGACCGCCTGCTGGCGGGCCTGGGCACCGGTACGCCCTCTACGGCGCACACGCACAATACCGATAATCCCGACTACGACGGCTTCGGCGACGACGCACGCCACCAAGCTAAAGGATAGAGGCCAATTAAATAGCCCGAATCTTATACTTTCGATTGTAACTCTGGTTCAAACGTTTGCGTAAAAGCTCCAGTAATCGCCTTGAAAGAAGGCCGTACTTGCTACCCGCAACCTTGCTAATCGATTGATTTAAGCAAAAATGGCAGTGCCATTCGAGTTCAACTCAATGTAATCAGCGAAGATTGCAGGCATCAACCAACGGTTTGAAGGGTAAGGAGATTGCAAAAGAAAAGCCCCGTACGACTTTCGTACGGGGCTTTTCGATTTTTAGAGTCGCTCAGAACGGCAGTCAAGGCTATTCTACTTCCTTCTCCTGTTTTTCCTTCTGCACGTTCTCCGGCTTCATCTGCGGGAAGAACAGCACGTCCTGAATGGAGTGCGAGTTGGTCATAATCATGCTCAGGCGGTCGATGCCGATGCCCAGGCCGGCCGTGGGCGGCATGCCGTACTCCAGGGCGCGCAGGAAGTCCTCGTCGAGCACCATGGCCTCGGTGTCGCCACGCTTGCCCAACTCCAGCTGGTCCTCGAAGCGCTGGCGCTGGTCGATGGGGTCGTTGAGCTCGGAGAAAGCATTGCAGATTTCCTTGCCGTTGCAAATGGCCTCGAACCGCTCCACCATGCCGGGCCGGTCGCGGTGCTTCTTGGCCAGCGGCGACATTTCCACCGGGTAGTCGGTGATGAACGTGGGCTGAATGAGCTTGGGCTCGACGTGCTCGCCGAAGATTTCGTCGATGATTTTGGCCTTGCCCATGCTGGGGTCGAGGTGTACGTTCAACTCCTGCGCGGTTTCACGCAGGGCCGCTTCGTCCATCTCGCCGATGGCCTTGCCGGTGTACTTCTCAATGGCCTCGAACATGGTGTAGCGCTGCCAGGGCCGCTGGAAGTTGATGACGTTCGCGCCCACCTGCACTTCGGTCTGGCCGTGCAGGGCCATGGCCACGCGCTCCACCATTTCCTCCACCAGGTCCATCATCCAGGCGTAGTCCTTGTATGCTACGTAGAGCTCCATCTGCGTGAACTCGGGGTTGTGGAAGCGCGACATGCCCTCATTGCGGAAATCCTTGCTGAACTCGTACACGCCATCGAAGCCGCCCACAATCAGGCGCTTCAGGTACAGCTCGTTGGCAATGCGCAGGTACAGCGTCATGTCCAGCGTATTGTGGTGCGTGGTGAAGGGCCGCGCCGCCGCGCCGCCGTACAGCGGCTGCAGAATCGGCGTTTCCACCTCCAGGTAGCCCTTGTCATTCAGGAAATTGCGCATCGACTGCACCAGCTGCGTGCGCTTGATGAAGGTGTCGCGCACCTGCGGGTTTACCACGAGGTCCACGTAACGCTGGCGGTAGCGTTGCTCGGGGTCGGTGAAGGCGTCGTATGTCGTCACCTCGCCGGTGGTTTCGTCCTTGTGGGTTTTCACCACGGGCAGGGGGCGCAGCGACTTTGAGAGTAGCTTCAGCTCCGTGACGTGTACCGAGGTTTCGCCCACCTGCGTCTTAAATACGTGGCCTTTCACACCGATGAAGTCGCCCAAATCAAGCAGCTTCTTAAACACCACGTTGTACAGTGTCTTGTTTTCGCCGGGGCAGATTTCGTCGCGGTTGATGTAGAGCTGAATGCGGCCCGAGGTGTCCATCAGCTCAGCAAACGAGGCTTTGCCCATCACGCGCGACGACATCAGCCGGCCCGCCAGCGTCACTTCCTGGAAGTTGTTGAGCTCGGGGTGGTAGTTGTCGTGAATTTCCTTGGCGTAGAACGTCACGTCGAACAGCTCCGACGGGTATGCTTCAATGCCCAGCTTTTCCAGCTCTTCGAGTTTCTGGCGGCGTAATTGTTCCTGTTCGCTTAAGTGTTGCATGGGTTGTCTGAACCGCGGATTTATCGGATTGGTTGGATTCATCGGATTTTGTGGCCGATTACCTCAACAACCAACGCGCTTGCAAAAGCAAGAGTTGAATGACAAATGAGAATGTAAACCGCAAAAGTACGGCACGAAAAAGCCGCTCCGAAACCGGAGCGGCTTTCCATTCATAAAATCCGACCAATCCGATAAATACGCGGTTCGGACACTACGCGGCCAGGCGGTACTCGGGCACCTCGGCGTTGAGGGCCGGGGCCGACGGCGGGGTAGGGGCCAGCACCGGCTCGACGCGGGTGCGCAGCCGCTCCTGCACAAAGCCGGCCTGCAAATGCGCGGGCAGCTCGGCCACCAGCTGGCGGTAGCGCTCCAGGCCCAAGGCCTTGGCCACGTAGGTTTCGTGCACGCCGTTGAGGTAGCTCACGATGTTGAGCAGTGAAGCGTGGAAGAGTCGGAAGTCGATATCGGCCTCCACGTAGCGCTCAATCTCGCGGCTGGTTTGCGAAATGCGCAGGCGGCCCAGTAGGTCGAAGATGGTAGTATAGCCCAAGCGCCAAGTAATCTGCTGCCAGTGCGCCGACGTCCACTTGTCGAGCGGCCGGCCCGTCTTCTGGCTGCGGATGGCCGTGTTGGGGTTGGCCTGTACCTGCGCACGGGTCCACTGCGCCTTCATCTTGCGCGTGGTGCGCAGGAACTGGCCCACCTGGGCCTGCGCGTCAATCTCTTTACTGGCAATGTGCAGCCCGGCCTTGTAGCCCGCCAGCGGCAAACGGTGAATGCTGAAGTCGCCGTAAGCGCCGGCCGCGTAAAACGATACCGGGCGCGGGTAGGCGTTCTTCACCACCAGCCGGCCCACCTCGCGGCGCATCAGCTGGCCATTGTTCGAGCGCACGCCCGTGGTGTACAGAAACGCCTGCAGCCCCGACCAGATGGTGTGGTAGGCCTGCGGGAACGTCCAGTGCAGGGCGTTACGAAGGAAGTTCTCATCGCCCAGCTCGGCCGTGGCGCGCAGCGCGTACTCGGTACTCCAGCTGGTGTGCAGCAGCTTGGTGAGCGCGGCCACGTCGGCGTCATTCAGCTCCGCCGTGTGGCTGCGGAAGAACGGCAAGTTCTGCAGGCCGCCGAGCGCGTCATCGTTCTCCTGAATGTGATAGTTGATGGCAAAGAAATAGTTGAGAAAAACCTGCGCCGGAATGGACTTGCGCCAGGTTTCGTCAGCTAGCTTCTGGTTCGGCTCCTCGATGGTAGCAGCTACCGACGGGTGGAGCGGGATGATGCGGGTTTCCTCTTGAGTCGTCATGCTAAGTAAACAGCAGGAGATGCTTTTTTAGTTGCATGAATGCTAATTTTATTGACAAATTTTACTAAGAAAATAATCATTGATTGTCAGGTAATTGCGAAGGTATTTCGATTGAATTGCCAGGCTTGAAATTCAGGTCGATTTGCTAAAGAGTTTGACGCTTGGTTTAAGAACAAAAAAAGCCCCCGCTTCAACCGAGGCGGGGGCTTTTTATTAATCAGGGCAGCACTTACGTTACCGTAGCAGCTGCATTACTTCAGCTCGTCCTGAATCACGGCTACGGCTTCGCCAATAGTGATGTCCTTCTTCAGGCCGCGGGTGAAGCGGGCGGCGCGATTCACCTTTACGGTGTCGCCGTTCACAGCACGTACATCGGCAGCCAGCGGCGAGAAGGCCAGGTCGGTGGTGGTTTTCTGAGCGGCTTCGTAGCGGTCCGAAATGGCTTTGGCCTGCTGCTGCTCGGCGCGGTAGGCGCTTAGCTTCAGCGAAACCACGGTTTCGTCTTTGCGCTTACGCATGCTCTTCACCATCTCATCCATCACCTTGAAGCTGGGGTTGGTGGCAATGCGGGCCTTGCTGTTGGCGCGCAGCTTGTCGAGGGCTGGGGCCGAATCCCAGGGCCGGTAGCGGGCCGGCTGAATCTCGTCCCACTTCAGCGGGTAATCCGACTCCTTCTCGCCCTCATCGAGGTAGGAATACAGGTCGGGCACCACAATGTCGGAAGCCACGCCCTTGAACTGCGTCGAGCCGCCGTTTACGCGATAGAACTTCTGGGTCGTGAGCTTGAGCGAGCCAATGGGCTTCACGCTGTTCAGCTCCGAGGGCAGCGCCTCGTCAAGGTCAAAGATGCGCTGCACTGTGCCCTTGCCATAGGTGCTGGTCGAGCCCATAATCACGCCCCGGCGGTAGTCCTGAATGGCAGCCGCCAGAATCTCCGAAGCCGAAGCGCTGTACTTGTTCACCAGCAGCACCAGCGGGCCGCTGTACTGCACGCGCGGGTCGTTGTCGGTGAGTACCTGAGTGTGGCCTTGGCCGTCGCGCACCTGCACCATTGGGCCGCTAGGCATGAACAGGCCCGCCATGGCCACGGCGTCGCTCAGCGAGCCGCCGCCGTTGAAGCGCAGGTCCATCACAATGCCTTTCACGCCTTCGGCGTTCAGCTTGGCCAGCTCCTTCTTCACGTCATCGGCCGAACTGCGTCCGCCGTTGTCGTTGAAGTCGGCATAGAAACCGGGCAGGCGCAGGTAGCCGATTTTCTGGCCTTTATCGGTAATCACCGAAGACTGGGCATATTTCTCGTCAACCACCACCACGTCGCGGATGATGGAGATAATCTTGGTGCTGCCGTCCGGCTTTTTCACCGTCAGGCGCACTTCCGAGCCTTTCTTGCCGCGAATAAGCGTCACGGCCTTGGCCGTGTGCCAGCCTTCCACGCTCACGGGCTCGGCCGCGCCCTGGGCCACGCGCAGGATGGCGTCGCCCTTCTTCAACTCGCCCTGGCGGGCCGAGGCCGAGCCGGGAATAATTTCCTCGATGTAAATGAGAGCATCCTTCTCCTTCAACGTCGCCCCAATGCCTTCGAAGCGGCCGGTCATCTCATAGTCGAAATCCTCCTTGGCCTTGGGCGCGAAGTACTCGGTGTGCGGGTCGTAGGTGTTGGCGATGGTGTTAGCGTAGGTGGCGAGGCGCTCGTTGGCGTCCACGTCATTCATCTCGGCAAACTGCTCATCGTAGTATTTCAGCACGCGCTTGCGGGCTTCGGCTTCCATTTGGGCGGGCGTGCGCACGGGCTCGGCGGCGGTAGGGGCGGCGGCATTAGCGGCAGCCGGGGCGGCGGTGGCGGCGGTCGGCTTGGCCTCTTTGGCCTTTTCCTGGGCTTCCATCATTTCCGATACGCGGCTCAGGGTTTCGTACTTCAGCAGCTTGCGCCACAGCTCGCGCTGCGCGGCCTTATCGGCTGGAAAAGGGGCCTTCTCGAAATCGGTCTGGAATGATTCGTCCACTGTGAAGTCGAAGGGCTTGGCCAGAATCTCGCGGTATAGGCCCTGCATCTCCTTGGTGCGGTCGGCCATCAGCTTGGTGCTGAGGTCCAAGAACTCGTGCGTGCCGTTCTTCACCTCGTCGTCAATCTGCGTCTGGTAGCGGCGCAGCTGTTCCACGTCGCTCGCCAGCAGAAACTGCTTGCGGTAGTCGAGGTGCTTCAGGTAGAGGTCAAACACGCGCTTCGAGAAGTTGTCGTCGATGCGCTCAGGCTGGTAGTGCGCCGCCGTCAGGCCTTGCAGCATGGTACCAATCAGGACCTGTTCTTTAGTGGGAGCCGCCGAATCGGCCCGGCGCAACAGCCGATAAGAGGCCAGAACAAATACGGCTGTTACCAGAAAAGCGTACAGCCCGACCTTTAAACGGGGAGAAGACATCAGCAAAAAAGAAAAACAGGATGAAAATCAAATATACAAAGATGGCCAGGCAATGCGGCCAAGCCATGCTTGCTGCGAAAACGCCGCCATCGGGCGAATAAGTGCCCTGCCCGCCGCAGCGCACTGCTGACATCTACAAACTCATGCGCTCAGCCGAAGGTTGCAACAAAAAAGCCTTTCCCGGATGGGAAAGGCTTTTTTCGTGACTAACAGGCCGAAACCTGCGACCAGACTAGTACTTGTAGATTTTGTCGCCGTTGTGGCGACGGAATTCCTCTTCAAAGTATTTTGCGTCGTCAGCGTTGCGGGGTTTTACGCCCATCACAATGCCGCCATCCTTGATGCCGCTTTCGTACTCAGCAGCGTGCTCCTCAGGAATTCCCGAGCCTACCAGTGCGCCCACCAAGCCACCCGTGAGGCCACCGGCACCAGCACCAGCCAGTGCAGCGGCCAGCGGGCCGGCAATGATGAGGCCCAAGCCCGGGAGAGCTACCGAGGTGCCAATAGCAGCAATAGCACCAATAATAGCGCCGGCTGTGCCACCAATGGCTGAGCCTACGCCAGCACCTTCCATGGCTTTGTCGCCTAGGTCGGTATGAACGGTATCATCGCCGAAGTGCGTTTTGCGGGTTTCGTCCGACATCAGCAGGTTCACATCGTCCTTGCCGTAGCCGCGCGAATGCATCGACTGGTAAGCCTTCTCTGCGCTGCTGCGGTCGCGGAACATGCCGGTCATCGTGCTGCCGTCGCGGTAAGGCTCGCCGGTTACGGCATGCGCGGCGCGGTCGGCCGTGTTCTGCACGGCATCGATGCCGCGGCCTACTACTGCACCAGCCGTACCGGCAATGGCACCACCCTTGGCAGTTGCGCTGTAGTCGTCACCGTCTACGCTGTTATTTACGTTGCTCGTGGAAGCTCCCGAAGCGTAAGTAGTATCGTTGTTAGGCGTCACACCGGTGCCAGCATTGTAGCTAGTGCCTTCATTGCTCAGGCCAGTGCTGTTGCCCATGCCGGTGCCGGTCGTGCTCGTGCCATAGTTGGCGCCTGCGCCGGTACCAGTGTTTTGCGGGTTGTTCGAATCGTTGGTATTCATGAGGGTGGGTATGGAAAGTGGAAAGCAATGCCAGCTCCGTGGCTGGTTGAGGGGCTAAACGGGACGGAGCGAGCAGGGGTTACAATTTGCTGGCAAGCTGCATTTTACAGATGAGGTTATAAGATAATTGCTGTATTACGCTGTAGTACAATTATTTGCGTCACAGCTTAATTGGATTGAATACCAAAATAGTTTGCCTGAATGTACCTGTTTGAAATGCATGTGATTATTTAACTAATTGTTAATTAAGTATATATATTGAAAATGGTGCAATTTGATAAGGTGTTGTGGGGTAAACTGTTCAAATGAGGCTTTTTATAATGATACAGGCCTTGTTGCAATTCTCATTTGAGCTAGGCTGGTGAAGTTGCGATTTATGGTATAATTTGTTTATTGTCAGGTAATTGTGTATAATGTCGGGTTCACGGTAAAATGAAATGAAGGTTTAATGTTGGCGTAACAGAAAAAGTTGTAATACCTTGCCAACGGATTACTCTTTCGGGAGGTCACGTTTTCTTTTTTCACCTTCTTACATTTCACTCACCACTTCTAACTTTTACATGAAACACTTTCTTTTCGTGGTCTTCCTTGTGATGACCGGCCTGTTGCAGCAGGTTCACGCACAAAACCGCTCCATTTCCGGGCGGGTGACTGACCGGTCCAACGGTCAGGGCTTGCCGGGGGTGACTGTCTTGGTGAAAGGCACCACGGTGGGCGTATCAACCAACGTCGACGGTAGCTTTTCGCTCGACGTTCCGGCTTCGGCCACTACGTTGTCCATCAGCTCGGTGGGCTACGTAACCGTAGAACAGCCGATTGGCAGCAACTCAACCTTCACGGTATCGCTGGCACCCGATGCCAAGCAACTGGGTGAAGTTGTGGTAACGGGCGCACTGGGCGTACAGCGCCAGGCTCGTGAAATCGGTTACGCTACCTCTACCCTGGATACCAAAGAAATCAACCAAGCCCGCGTAACCAACGTGACCACCGGCTTGACCGGCAAAGTAGCTGGTCTGCAAATTCAGCAGCTTTCTTCGGGCATCAACCCCAGCGTTCGCGTTACCCTGCGTGGTACCCGCTCGCTGACCGGTAACAACCAGGCCCTGGTGGTACTCGACGGTGTTATCGTTCCCAACGACGTTCTGACGGCTTTGAGCCCCGACGACATCGACAACATCACCGTACTGAAAGGTGCTAACGCTGCTTCGCTCTACGGTTCGGACGCTTCGAACGGTGCACTCATCATCACCACCCGCAAAGGCGGTGGTGCTCCGGTTGTAACGATTTCGCAAACGTCGACTTTCGAGTCGCTCTCGTTCCTGCCCAAGTTCCAGACCGAATTCGGTCCTGGTGCCAACACCTACACCAATACCCTGCCCAAGTTCACTACCGACGGGTCGGTTGACTCCGGTTACGAAACCCAGTACCAAGGCTTTGAAAACCAGCAGTACGGTCCCCGTTTCGACGGTCACATCGTTCCCTTCGGCGAAAAGCTGGAAAATGGCGACGTGCAGATGATTGCCTACGAAGCTCGTCCGGACGAGAAGCGTAAGTTCTTCAACACCGGCTACCAGGCGCAAAACAACATCTCGTTCTCGACCGGTGATGAGCATAACAAGTTCTTTGTTTCTTACCAGAACCTGCACAACAACGGCATCATCCCCAAAGACAAGCTCGACCGTAACACCATTCGCCTGAATGCTTCCCACGATATCGGCCGTCTGACGGTAGGCTTCGACCTGTCGTACTCGCAAAAGCGCATTGACCAGACGTCGAACTCGAGCCGCGACAACTCGGTGTACTGGAACGTGTTCAACACGACGGTGATGGCGCCGCTGACCGCGTACAAAGATTGGCAGAACGACCCGTATGCTAACCCCAACGGTTTCTACAACGCCTACTACTTCAACCCTTACTGGATTATCGACAACAACCGCACGAAGACCCGCGAAGACTACATCATTGGCGACGTTAACTTGGGCTACAAACTGGCCGAAGGCTTGAAGCTCCAGTCGCGCACGGGTGCTACGTTCATTTCGCAAGCCGTGCAGGCCACTCAAGATAAGTTCATCTACTCGCCCTACGTATCTGCCAACACCAACAAATCGGGTGCTGGTACCCCTGGCTTCGTGAGCGACGTGAACAGCAGCATCAACACTATTTACTCGGACTTGTTCCTGAGCTTGGATAAGACGTTTGGTGACTACACGGTGCGTGCCATTGTTGGTACCAACCTGCGCCAGTCGACGTCGAGCTACGTAACCAACTCGTCGACTGGCCTTGCAGTACCGGGCCTGTTCAACCTGCAAAACCGTGTTGGGGAACTTGTGGGTGGCGATGGTCGGTTCACTAACCGGTCGCAGGCTGTATTCGCCGACGTAACCTTGGGCTTCAAAGAATTCCTGTTCCTGCACGGCTCGGGCCGTAACGAGTGGGATTCGCGTCTGCTGGCCAGCAACCGTTCCTTCTTCTTCCCCGGTGCCGACGTATCGGTAATCTTCACGCAACTCGTGCCTACGCTGAAAGACGCTTCGTGGATTGACTATGGCAAAGTGCGTGGTGGTATTACCCGCGTTGGCCAGGTGAACCTGAACTCGAGCGGTGTTGGTGTAGCAGCTAGCAACGGTGCTTACGTAACCCAAGGCACTCCTTTTGGCCTGGGTGCCGGCTATCCGTTCGGCCCGCTCACGTCGTTCTCCTACGGCAACCAGATTATCAGCCCGAACATCAAGCCTGAATTCACCCGTTCTATCGAAGCCGGTATCGAACTGAGCTTCCTGAAGCGTCGCGTTAGCACTTCGGCTACCTACTACAACCAGAAGAGCACCGACCAGACGCTTAGCGCCGGCGTACCCCGTTCGACGGGCTACTCGGGCATCCTGCTGAACGCTGGCGAAGTGCGCAACAGCGGTGTGGAAGTTGACCTGAACATCGTTCCCGTTCGTCTTGACAACGGCCTGACTGTGACCATCGGCGGTAACTATAACTACAACACCAACAAGGTTGTTAGCATCACCCCCGACATTCACGAACTGCCCCTCACCACCGGTGGCAACGCCAACGTGTACGCCATCGAAGGCCAGCCTTTCCCGGTTATCCGTGGTTCGGTATACCAGCGTGGTGCCGATGGCCGTGTGCTGATGACGAAAACGGCTGACCCCATCACCGGCGAAACCCGTTACTTCCCGCTCAAGGCTCCCGATACGCAAATCCTGGGCAACACCCTGCCGAAGGATAAGTACGGCTTCAACGCCAGCATCGCCTTCAAAGGCGTAACGCTGGCCGCTCAGGCTGAATACCGCACCAACTACGTGGTGTACCACTCTATCGGCGAAGACCTGGACTTCACCGGTGGTTCGCAGCGTAGCGCCAGCTACGGCCGTGCCGACTTCGTGTACCCCAACTCGTCGATTCCCACGCTGGATGCCAACGGCAACGTAACGGGCTACACCCCCAACGTGAACGGCCTGACCCCCGGTGGTTCGGAGTTCTGGGCTAGCGCTGCTTACAACACCTCGATTGCTGAGAACTACATCACCTCGGGTAAGTTCTTCAAGCTGCGCGAAGTGTCGCTGAGCTACAACCTGCCCTCGTCGCTGATTAACAGCATTGGTTTCGTGAAAGGTGCTTCGCTCAACCTGTTTGGCCGTAACATCTTCACCTGGGTTCCCAAAGAGAACCAGTACACTGACCCCGAGTTCAACTTCGGTAACTCGAACTCGAACGCCGTGGGTATCAACACCTCGTTCCAGACGCCGCCGACCAAGTTCTACGGTGCCAGCCTTTCCGCCAATTTCTAATCCGTATTATTCATGAAGCTATTTTCTAAAGCACTTGCTGCGGCTGCTTTGTGCAGCGTAGCAACGGGTTGCTCGTCGTACCTCGACGTCAACGTCAATCCCAATAGCCCGACGATTTCGACGGCCGATGGCATTCTGGCCCAGGCGCTGTCGACCACGGCGGCTAACTATAGCGGCAACACCCCTAGCTACAACAGCTACGCGATGTTTGCGGCCGGCTACATTGCCAAGTCGGGCACGGTGAACGGCTACACCGAGGAGCGCACGTATAACTACACCTCGTCGTTCTACTCTGGTCTGTTCGACAACACGTACGATAACCTGCTCGACTACGACCTCGTGCAGCAGCAAAAGGCCAACTTCCCTTACCAGGCGGCCATTGCGCGCATCATGAAGGCGTATAACTTCCAGCTGCTGGTTGACCAATACGGCGATATTCCGTACACCAACGCCCTGAAAGGCCTGAACAACGTGACCCCCACGTACGACAAGGCTGCTGATATCTATAAGGACTTGATTGTGCAGCTGGATGGCGCGATTGCCGACATCAAAGCGGCAAACAATACGCTGAACGTGCGGCCGATTTCGACTACGTCCAGTTCGGAAGATGTTGTTTTCCGTGGCAACATGACCAGCTGGATTCGCTTTGCCAACAGCCTGAAACTGCGCATTCTGCTGCGTGAGTCGCAGGTACCGTCGCTCAGCTCTTACGTAGCTACCGAAATGGCACGCCTGCAGGCCAACACCGACGGCTACATTACGACGGACGTAGAAGTGCAGCCGGGCTATCTGCAAACCTCCGGTAAGCAGAACCCGCTGTACAACCGCTACGGCGTGACCTCGGCCGGTTTGGCTGCTACCGAGCGTAACTACCAGCTGCCCACCAACTACGCTACGAATTTGTACAACGCTAACCACGACCCCCGTGGTCAGCGCATGTATTCGTTGGTTAGCGGTAAGTATGTAGCAGTAGATGCGGGCGAGCGCAACCCGGTGTTGGGCAATGCCGGCTCGCGCTTCCGTCTCAACGGTGGCATCCTGAAGGGCTACGATGCTCCGATTTCGCTGATGCTGTTGGCCGACCACTTGTTTGCCAAGGCTGAAGCTGAAACCCGTGGTTTGTTCGCCGGCGGCGATGCTGCTGCCAAGACTGACTACCTGGCCGGCGTCACGGCTTCGTTCGTGTACACCTACCGCGTGGCTCCGAGCCTGCGCCAGACCACCCTCGACTCGTCGGCTTTTGTAACTACCGCCAACATCGCGGGCAACCGTTTGGGTAGTGGCAAAGTGGCCCGCTACCTGGCTGCCAACGTGGGCAACCCGCTGGTTGATTTCGACAAGGCTAACGTAAACGGTGCCCTGGGCAAACAGGAAATTATCATCTTCCAGAAGTACCTCGCCAACAACGTGGTAGGTGCCGTGGAAGCTTGGGATGATTACCGTCGTACGGGCCTGCCCAAGATTAAAGTTTCTCTGGAGTCGTCGTTGTCCACTGTTGACAAGTTCCCGACCCGCCTGCTCTACCCCTTGAGCGAGGTGACGACGAACGGGTCGAACGTGCCGGCTGGTACTTCGCAAACCACCAAAATCTTCTGGGACGTGGTTGACTAACGTTTCTGAAAGATGTCAAAAAAAGGGCTGCCCAATCGGGCAGCCCTTTTTTTGTGAAGCAACATTGTGCTGCCACCTGAGTAGCGGCAAGCGGCAATCAGCTTTGCATCAGAAACCCTTTGATAAACTCATCCAAGTCACCATCGAGTACATTCTGCACGTCGGTGCGCTCGATACCGGTGCGCAGGTCTTTGATGAGTTTGTAGGGATGGAGCACGTAGTTGCGAATCTGCGAGCCAAAGTCGATACGCTTTTTATTGGCTTCTACTTTATCGCGCTCGGCGTGGCGCTTGTCCATCTCAATCTGGTAGAGGCGCGACTTAAGCATGCGTAGCGCATGCTCTTTGTTCATTAGTTGCGAGCGTTCGATTTGCACGGCAATGATGATACCGGAAGGGGCATGGGTAAGCCGCACCGCGGTTTCAACCTTGTTCACGTTCTGGCCACCGGCCCCGCCGGCCCGGAAGGTATCCCAGGAGATATCGGCCGGGTTGATTTCGATGTTAATGGTATCGTCAATCACCGGGTAGGCAAACACCGACGCGAACGAGGTGTGCCGACGGCCGCTGCTGTCGAACGGCGACATGCGCACGAGGCGGTGTACCCCGATTTCGCTTTTCAGGTAGCCGTAGGCAAAATCTCCGTCAATCTCCAGCGAGGCCGACTTGATGCCCGCGCCTTCACCGGGCTGGTAGCTGAGCTGCTTCACGCCGAAGCCGTGGCTTTCGGCCCACATGATGTACATGCGCATAAGCATCTCGGCCCAGTCCTGGCTTTCGGTACCGCCGGCGCCGGGGTTGATGTCGATAACCGCCGAAAGCTGGTCTTCCTCGCTGGAGAGCATGCGCTTGAATTCCAGTGTTTCCACTTTCTTCACGGTCGCCTCGTAATCGGCCTGCATTTCGGCCTCCGAAACTTCGCCTTCGCGGTGGAAGTCAAACAGCACTTCGGTGTCGGCCAGGGCCTGTTGCACGGCTTCGAAATCGTCGGTCCAGGTCTTCAGCCCTTTGATTTCACGCAGGGTGGCTTCGGCCGCCTTCGAATCGTCCCAGAAGCCGGGGGCCACGGTTTGAGCCTCAGCGGCAACTATTTGTTCTTTGCGGGCATCGTAGTCAAAGATACCTCCTCAGGGCCTCGGCGCGGCCCTTCAAGTCCTTAATCTGGTCTTGGGTCATGGGTGGGGGAATAGGGGATGGGGCCTCGGGCCGAAGTAGCCAAACCGCCCGTTGTGCACGGCAGCCCGAAGCAAAGCGCAAAAGTACCGTATTATCCGCCGCAACCTTGCCCGATGGTCGGGTTGTATCTTTGATGCAGCTACCGTAGCGGTTATTTAGTTTGTATGAGTTTAGAGGACCTGAAGCAGGATTTTGAGTCGGCGCGCATCAGACATGTGCATTTCAAGAGCAAGCTTCGCTCTTATCTGTTTGGCAACGGTGGCGAAACCGGCCCCTTACGCGACCCCGAAGTATGTACTTTGGGCCAGTGGATAGCCGCTCGCCTGCGCGGGCGCGGGCCCTACGCGCACTTGCCGGAGGCCCGGCAGTTCGACCAGAAGCACCTGCTCATCCATAAGGAAGCTAATCGATTGATGGACTTGCACGACGCCGGCCAGCACGACCAGGTGAGCGCCGACTACACCGCCCTGCAACGCCTGGCCGACGAGATGGTGGTGCTGCTGCAAACTATGGAAGCGAAGTTGCGTACGCAGGCCTGACCATCGCGCCAGCCGGCGCATCTGCATGAAAACGACGCTGACCACTAAACTTTTCGCGGGCATTGCGCTGCTGATGACCCTGTTTGCCATAGTGGTTATCTTCTCTTACCGACTGGCGGGGCAGGTACTGCGCAACTCGCAGCAGGTTGAAGCATCGCAGCACGTTTCGAACGAAGCGGTGACGCTGCTGCGCAACATCGTGGACATGGAAACCGGCTTCCGGGGCTACTTACTTGTGGGGAATGAGCAAACCCTGGCGCCATATTATTTTGGTGAGCGCGAGATGGTGGGGCGGTTTTCGAGCCTGCGCGACCTGGTGGAGGAGGCGCCCAGTCAGATTGCTCGCCTCGATAAAACACAGCGGTTGTTTCAGCAGTGGACCAGCTACTCGCATCTGCTGATTGCGGAAAAGCGGGAAGCCCGCCTGCGCAACCCGCAGCAGCGCGGCATTGAGGGCCTGAGCCACCGGCGCCTCGCTGAGAACCTGACCGGCAAGCAGATTATGGATGGCGTACGGGCGCAGCTGGCTGAGTTTGAGCGCCAGGAGGCCGCCACTCGGCGCCAGCTCCGCCAGCGCCTCGATACCAGCATTGTTCGCGCCGAATGGGTGTCGGCGGGGCTGGCTGTGGCAGCGCTGGTGCTGGGGCTGCTAGGAGCTGCTTACTTGGTGCGCAGCTTCTCGCGCCGCCTGCGCAACATGGTGGACCTGGCCCGCCGCATGGCCGACGGCGACTATTCGACGCAGATAGTTGATACCGCCCACGATGAGGTAAGCGACCTGACCAATGCGCTGAATGCCATGGCCCGCACCGTGGGCGCCAACATTGCCCAGCTCGAAAACCGCAACCAGGAGCTCGACCAGTTTGCCTACGTAGTATCGCACGACCTGAAAGCGCCGCTACGCGGTATCGAAAGTGCCTCGCGGTGGATTGAGGAAGACATGGGCAAAGAGCAGCTGCCGACGCACATCCGCGAGTTTCTGGGCATGATGCGGCAGCGGGTGCACCGCATGGAGAAGCTGATTACGGGTATTCTCGACCTCGCTCGCATTGGCCGCGTGGCGCGCGAGCAGGAAACCGTGTTCGTGCGAACCCTGCTACGCGACATCATCGACTCGCTAAGCCTGCCCAAGGGCTTTTCCGTCGAGCTGCCGTTTTTTCTGCCCACGCTCACCACCGATGCGGTGCAGCTGCAGCAGGTATTCACCAACCTTATCAGCAATGCCGTAAAATACCACGACCACCCCGAAACCGGCCACGTCGATATTGGCTGCGATGATGCCGGGGAGTTCTACGCGTTTTCGGTGGCCGATGACGGCCCGGGCATCGACCCGGAATACCACGAGCGCATTTTCGTTATTTTTCAGACCCTGACGGAGCGCGACACGCTCGAGAGTACGGGGGTGGGCCTGGCCATCGTGAAAAAGATTGTGGAGCGCCAGGGAGGCCGTATCACGGTCGAATCGGCTGAAGGGCAGGGTGCGAAATTCATTTTTACCTGGCCCAAGCAGCCGCCCAAAGTGAAAGGTGCGGTTTCCCCAGTATCATAATTGCTGAGCTTTGCGTAAGGTAGTGTGGCCACCGGCCCCGGGTATATTCCCGTAGTTGCCAATTTATTTTTTATGTCTCCCGACCATCCTGCCCCTAGTATTCTGCTCGTTGAAGACGACCAAATGGACGTCATGAACGTGCAGCGCGAGTTGCGGCGGCAAAACATCGACGTGCCGATTATCCACGCCCGCAACGGGCGTGAAGCCCTGAAAATGTTGCGGGGCGAAGGCGGTGAACCCAAAATTGCCAAGCCTAGCCTGGCTATGCTCGACATCAACATGCCGCGCATGAACGGGCTGGAGCTGCTGGAAGCGTTGCGAGCCGACCCCGAGTTTGCCGACCTGAATGTGTTCATTATGACCACTTCCGACCTCGATACCGACCGTTTAAAGGCGCAGCAGCTCGCCGTGAGTGGCTACATCATTAAGCCGCTGAGCTTTGATACGTTTGGCGAAGGCGGAACCAGCGTCGACGGGTTCAGTTTGTTCTTAGACTTGTTGAAGCTGAAAGGATAACCTGCGCAACAACACCTGTTCTCAAAGCAGGCGGAAACCCATCCGATGATGGGGGCTGGGGCCATGCGCACGAATGGCCGCCCGGTGGCTGGCCGTCGGATACCCGGCATTTTGCTGCCAGCCATAAAGCGGAAATTCGGCAGCCAACTGCTCCATATGTTCATCGCGGAAGGTTTTGGCCAGTACTGATGCGGCGGCAATGTGTTGGTAGAGCCCGTCGCCGCCGATAATGCATGTGTGCAAATACCCGTTCAGTGGCTTGAATCGGTTGCCATCGACGGCCAGGTGCGTGGGCGTAATGGCCAAGCTATCTACTGCCCGGTGCATGGCCAAGTAACTAGCCTGTGCAATATTGAGCTGTGCTATTTCCGCTACCGATGCCTGACCTACTCCCCATGCAAGGGCTTCGTCACAAATTTGCGGGCGCAATAGCGCCCGTTGCCGGGCACTTAGTTGCTTCGAATCGGTAAGCAGGGGCGAGGTGAAATCAGCTGGCAGAATAACGGCTGCTGCAAAAACCGGCCCCGCCAGGCAGCCGCGTCCGGCTTCGTCGAGGCCGGCTTCGTAGGGTTGAGCAGTGCAGGAAAAGAGGAGGGGAGTACGAACTGGCATTGGCGCAAAAATACGCACTTGTACCCCGCCATTATTGCTTCATAACAAACACAGCCCAGGCGACGCGAACCTCTGCAGGTGCGCGTCGCTTGGGCTTGGTAGTGGTCTGACAGGCTGGTTTATTTATGGTCGCCGGCGCTGCTGCCGTTTACATTAGCAGCGTTTTCGCCGCGTACGAAGCCCTGGCTGTCGCGCGGGGCCGTCGCCTCGTCAATCTCGGCTTCCTCGTCGCTCGAAATGTATTCGTTGGTGGTAGGCCCAAGGCCGCCGGTGTTTTTGGCCAGCTCGGCCTCTGCCTCGGCGTGGTGAAGGTTGAAGAGTGGGTCGCCGGCAATGGGGGCTTTGTCGGCGGGCTTTTGGGAGTTCGTAGCCATAAAGAGAAAGGAACCGCCGAAAAGTACGCGGCGGCTTCTCTGTTGCATACGCAGAGAATATGGACCAGGTTAAGTAGTGTTGCTACTATCGGGCAGCAACTGCTGCGAGGGCAGGGGCACAAAAAAAGGTCACCGCACAAGTGCGGTGACCTTAAAGTGGCGGGTCCGGCCTGAAGGTGTCTACCCCACCTTTTTGGCCAGAGCGCCGCCGCACGAGAGGTCCTTCCTTTCCACATTTCCAGCCCGTGCGGGGGTACTTATGGTTCAAAGATACCGGATTGGAAGAGGGGTGCGCAAGTGTTTTTTGATAAAGGCGTGATTTGTGCCGACCAATTGCCCCCTTTGACCGGTAGATGGATGCTTGGAGCCGGCGAGTGGAAAGGGCTTTCGTGGCGAATACTGTATTTTTGGGCCACTCAACTTTGTTTTTCATCACCATGAGTCAGTTCCCCGCGCCAACCATCGATACAAATCATAATCCCTGGCAAACGCTGGCCTCCGAAGTCAAATATCACAATCCCTGGATTTCGGTGCGTGAAGACGCAGTGCTGAACCCTGGCGGCGGGCGTGGCATCTACGGCGTCGTAACGATGAAAAACAAGGCGCTGGGTATCGTGCCCGTCGATGCCGAAGGCAATACCTGGCTGGTGGGCCAGTACCGCTACCCGCTGAACGAGTACAGCTGGGAAATACCCATGGGCGGTGGCCTGGTCGAACTCGATATTCTGGAATCGGCCCAACGCGAGCTGCGCGAAGAAACCGGCCTGATGGCGGCCCGCTGGACGCGCATTGCCCGCCTGCACACCTCGAACTCGGTGACGGATGAGGAAGGCTTCGTATTTCTGGCCGAGGGCCTGACGATGGGCGAAGTCGAGCCCGAAGAAACCGAAGACCTGCGCCTCTGGAAGCTGCCGCTGGCCGAAGCTGTACGCATGGTGATGGACGACCGCATTACCGATGCGGTGAGCGTAGCCGGCTTGCTGAAGGCCGAAAAAGTGCTGGCAACTCGCGCCGGCTAGGGCCGCGGCCGCTTTCGCGAATCAGCAACCAGAAACCAGAAACTACCTTTGCGGGTATGCGCCACTTGCTTCGTTATCTCGGCCAGCGCCTATATACCACGTGGGCCACGTTCTGGTTCATCGTGCCGTTTGTGCTCACCTTTCCGCTACAGTGGTATTTCAGCCGGCGGCCGGGGGGCGAATACGTGGTGCACCGGCTGAACCGGTTTTGGGCGTGGCTGTCGATTACGATGTGGGGTGTGCCCGTGGAGGTGGTGCGCGAGCACGCGGGGCCCAACCCCCGGCCCTGCGTGTACGTGGCCAATCACGGCTCGTATATCGACATCATGCTGCTATTCAAGTATATTCCGGGCTTCCTGAACATGATGGGCAAGGCCTCGCTGGCCAAAGTGCCGGTGTGGGGGCCGATTTTCGGGAGCGTGTACGTCACCGTCGACCGCAGCAGCGCCGTGAGCCGCGGCCGCGCCATGGTAGCCGCCCGGCGCGGGCTGGCGGCGGGCAAAAGCATCGCCATTTTCGCGGAGGGCCGCATTTCGCCCCGGCCGGGTAAGGAACTACTACCGCTGCTCGACGGTGCTTTCCAGATGGCCATTGAGGCTGGTGTGCCGCTGGTGCCGGTGGGCATGCCCTTGAACCACATGTTTATGCCTGACGTGGAGAAGGGCCTGCGCGTGCGCTACCACCGGCTGAAAATCGTGTTCCACCCGCCTATTGCGACAGCGGGCCTCACCGCGGCCGACATACCGGCCCTGAAAGAGCGAGTGGCGGCCCAGCTCGCCGGCGATTTCCTGCCCGAAGGGGCCGAAAAGCCCGGCCCGAGCACCTGGCGCAAGCCGGTAGCGCCGTCGCCGCCTATCAAATTATAAATCATCACTCAATCCTCATACCTACAATGAGCACCGACCTTGGTACCCTGCGCGGCCTGGCCCACCTGGCCCGCCTCGAATTTGACGCCACCCGCGAGCAGCAAATGCTCGGCGACCTGAATAATATTCTGGATTTCGTAGCCCAGCTCGAAGGCCTGGACACGACCGGCGTGGAGCCGCTGGTGCATTTGTCGCAGGAAATCAACGTGCTGCGCGACGATGAGGCCCGTAATACTGTGAGCCATCAGGAGGGCCTGCGCAACGCGCCGCGCAAAGACTCCGATTATTTCCGCGTGCCCAAAGTGCTTGAATAGCTTGATGAAAGCACCAAATGCCATACCAGCCAGCCGGCCCGGCTGGCTGGTATGGCTGGCCGCGCTGGCTCTGGGCCTGGCGGGCTACTATTATTTCACGGGCGAAACCAGCACGCTGCCGCTGCGCACCGTGCCGCACCTGCAGCCGCTGGTGCTGACGCTGGACAGCGGGGCCGCCGGCCCGGTGCAG
>NZ_BAAGZM010000014.1:0-22675 GCF_054778495.1 Hymenobacter agri | reverse complement strand
GCAGGCCGCCGTGCTGCTGGCGCGCTGCGTGGTGGGGCCTGGCGTGGTGGGCTGGCTGAAGAAGCGCCGCGCCTAGTACCCGGCCCGGCTGCCCGCAACTATTTCGCTTCTTTGCCTTGTTACCGACGCTATGCGCATTCTTTTTTTAAGCTACTGGGGCCTGCACGATGGCCTGACGACTTCTACCGTGTTTCCGCACCTGCGCCTGCTGCAGGAGCGTTCCGATGTAGAAGCTATTCGCCTCGTCACCATCGAGCGCGGCGCCGAAGCGCAGGCTGCCCTCACGTTCGCACCGGGCTTTGCCACGCCCAAAATATCGTTCGAGCCGTTGCGCTCGAAGCCGGGCCGCAACGTCATCCTCAACAAGATGGAGGATTTTACCCGTTTCCCGAAGGAGCTGATTCGGCAGGCGGCCGAGTTCCAGGCCGATTTCATCATTGGCCGGGGAGCGCCCGCCGGGGCGCTGGCCTACTTGGTGTGGCAAAAAACCAAGCTGCCGTTCTACGTCGAATCGTTCGAGCCGCATGCCGACTATATGCGCGAATCGGGCGTGTGGAAGGGCTACGACCCGCGCTACCTGTTTCAGCGGCACTGGGAAACCCGCCAGAAACAGCTGGCCAAGGGCCTGATGCCGGTGGCCGAGAACTACCGCCGCCAGCTGATTGCGGAGGGCGTACCGGCCCAGCGCATCGTTACGGTGCCCTGTTCGGTTGATGCCGCGGCGTTTGCCTGCGATGACGCCGCCCGGCAGCGGGTGCGCCAGCGCCTGGGCTACGCGGCCGAGGCCACAGTAGGCATCTACGTGGGCAAGTTTGGCGATATCTACTACGACGAAGAAGCGTTTGAGCTGTTTCGGGCGGCCGCCGACCATTTCGGGCCCGGTTTCCGCCTCGTGGTGCTCACGCCCCAGCCCGAGGCTGAGGTGCGCCGCAAGCTGGCCGCCGTGGGCCTGGGGCCCGAGCAGGCCTTCGTGACCAAAGCCCCGCACGCCGAAGTAGCCGACTACCTTTCGGCGGCCGATTTTGCGTTTGCGCCCATTCGGCCGGCGCCCTGCCGGCTGTTTTGCTCGGCTATTAAAATTGGCGAATACTGGGCCAGCGGCTTGCCCGTGCTGGTAACGCCCGGCGTGGGCGACGACTCCGCCATCATCGAGGCCGAGGCCGGCGGCGCCGTTTTCGACGTGAGCCGGCCGGCCAGTGTACCTGCCGCCTTGCTCCAAATGGAAACCCTGATGCGGGAAACCGGCTATCGCGACCGTATCCGGCAGCTGGCCGTGCGCTACCGTAGCCTCGACCGGGCGCGGGAAGCCTATCAGGCGCTGCTGCCAATGGAAACAGTGGCATCATCGGCCGTGGCGCTGTAATATCGTGTCGATTAAGGGCTGTACTCCCGTTGTTCGTTTATCCCGTGTCCGAGCCCACTCCGCTTCTCTCCGTCGTTAGCCCGGTATTTCGGGCCGAAGAACTGGTTGATGAGCTGGTGCAGCGCATTCAGCAAAGCCTGGAGGGCCTGACTCAGGCGTACGAGATTGTGCTGGTCGACGACCGCAGCCCCGACGGCTGTTGGGCGCGCATCGAAGCCCAGGCAGCCCGCGACCCCCGCATCCGGGGCCTGCGGCTGAGCCGTAATTTCGGCCAGCATCGCGCCCTCACGGCCGGCCTGGACAGCTGCCGGGGCGAGTGGGTGGTGGTGCTGGACTGCGACCTGCAGGACCGGCCCGAGGAGATTCCGGCGCTGTGGGCCGCGGCGCACAGCGGGTACGATTTGGTGCTGGCCCAGCGCACCGACAGGCAGGACGCGCGAATGCAAAAGCTGCTCTCGCGGCTGTTTTATTATTTGCTGGCCTTCCTCACCGATACTCCGCAGGACCCCGCGGTGGCCAATTTCGGTATTTATCACCGCAAGGTTATTGCGGCCGTGCTGGCCATGCGCGAGAGCATCCGCTACTTTCCCACCATGGTGCGCTGGGTCGGCTTCCGGGTCGGCTACCTGCAGGTAACGCACGCGGGCCGGCCGGCCGGCCGCAGCAGCTACCGGCTCAGCCAGCGCCTGAACTTAGCCCTCGACATCGTGCTGGCCAATTCGGATAAGCCGCTCCGCCTAACCGTAAAAGCGGGCCTGTTGCTGGCGAGTGGGGCTTTCCTGTTCGTTCCCATTACCTTGCTACGCTATTGGCTGGGCCAGATAACCCAGCCTGGCTACACGAGCCTCATCATTTCAGTGTGGTTTTTTTCGGGGCTTCTATTAGCCGTGATGGGCATGGTGGGCCTGTACATCGGCAAAACGTTTGAGCAGGTGAAAGCCCGGCCTATTTATCTCATCGATGAGCAAACTGCCCCATCCCGCACGCTTACCGGCAATTGAGCGGCTGACCTGGGACAGCGACTTCCTGGGCTTTGCGGTGGGCCGCCTACGCGCCGACGAGCTGCGGACCTGGGCGCCGGCAGACCTGGTAACGGCCTGTCGGGCGGCGGGCTACCGGCTCATGTATGTAGTTGCCGACCCGGCCGATGCCCCGGCCGCGGCAATTGCCCACCAGGTTGGCGCCTGGCTGGCCGACCATCGGCTGACTTTTGCCCGGCCTGTCGACGGCCCCCCGCAGGCTGCGGGCACGGACTGCATTGGCCGGGCCGTGGCTTCTTCGCCTCAGCTGCAGCAGCTGGCCTGGCAAAGCGGGGTGTGCTCCCGCTTCCGGCGCGATAAAAAATTTGCGCCTCAGGTGTTCCCCGAGCTGTATCACGAGTGGCTGCTGGCTTCGCTGCGCGGCGAAATAGCCCACGTCGTGCTGACCGCCGGTGCCGGCCCCGGCCACGAAACCGGGTTGCTGACGCTGCGCGCGCAGGATGCCACGGCCAGCATCGGCCTGCTGGCTGTGGATGCGGCCGCCCGCGGCCAGGGCATCGGTACGCAGCTGGTAGAGGCTGCCCGGCAGCAGGCCCGACACTGGCACTGCACGCACCTGCAAGTCGTCACGCAGCGCGAGAATGAGCCTGCTTGCCGATTCTACGCCCGGTGTGGGTTTGAGCTCCGGCACGAGGAGCATGTGTATCACTGGTGGCTCTGAGGCTGGCGGCTTGGCCTTGCAGGTCCGGCCGTACCTTTGCGCTCATTACCGTTGCGCATGCCTCCCCTTATTCCTTTCAACAAGCCGTATTTATCGGGCCACGAAACCCGCTATATCGAGCAGGCAGTGCGCGCCGGCAAAATTTCCGGCGATGGAATTTTTACGCAGCGGGTGCACCAATTCTTCGAGCAGCAGCTGGGCTTTGCGCGCGTGCTGCTCACTACCTCGTGCACCGATGCGCTGGAAATGGCGGCGCTGCTACTGCGCATCGGCCCCGGCGATGAAGTGATTATGCCGGCTTTCACGTTTGTAAGCGCGGCCAACGCCTTTGTGCTCCGCGGGGCTAAAGTCGTATTTGCCGATAGCACCGCGCTCAACCCCAACCTGGCTGCCGATACGCTCGAAAGTCTGGTCACGCCCCGTACCCGCGCCATTGTACCGGTGCACTACGCCGGTATTGCCTGCGATATGGATACGGTGCTGGAGGTGGCTGGCCGCCACAACTTGGCCGTGGTGGAAGATGCGGCGCATGCCATCGATAGCTACCATTGGGGCCGGGCGTTGGGCAGCCTGGGCGACTTAGCTACGTTTTCGTTTCACGAAACCAAGAACATCATCTCGGGCGAAGGAGGCCTGCTGGTTCTCAACGATACCCGGTTTGCTTCCCGCGCCGAAATCATCCGGGAAAAAGGAACGAATCGGTCGGCTTTCTACCGGGGCGAAGTCGCGAAGTATAATTGGGTCGACGTTGGGTCGTCGTACCTGCCTTCCGACATCATTGCCGCGTATCTATGGGCGCAGCTTGAGTGCCTGGCCAGTATTCAGCAGCAGCGGCGGGCCATCTGGCAACGCTACTACACTGCCCTCAGGCCATTGCAGGCAGCTGGCATCGGCCTGCCCGTTATTCCCGACTACGCCACGAATAATGGCCACCTGTTTTACTTGGTATGTCGAAATTTGGCTGAGCGCACCCGCCTCATTGCCGAGCTTCGGCAGGCGGGCATCCTGGCGGTGTTTCACTATCAGCCGCTGCACCTAAGCCCGTACTATGCGGCCCAGCACGATGGCCGACCCCTGCCGTGGGTTGAGCATTATGCCGACTGCCTGCTGCGGCTGCCGCTGTTTTACGAACTCACGGAACCCGACCAGCAGCGCATCATCGATGTTGTTCTGGCATTTTATCAGTCTTATTAGCTTTCAGTAGTGCGCATTCTATTCCTTATTCCATATCCGGCGGGCCGTGCCCCCTCGCAACGCTTTCGCTTCGAGCAGTATCTGGATGCCCTCACCGCCCACGGCCACCACTACCGCTTGGCACCGTTTCTGTCGGTGGCTACCTGGAACATCCTGTATAAGCCCGGCCAGATGCTGGCCAAGGCTACCGGCATTCTGGCTGGATTTGGCCGCCGGGCCGCCCAGCTTTTCAGTGTGCCTTCCTACGACTTCGTGTTCATTCACCGCGAAGCAGCCCCCATTGGCCCGCCCGTGTTTGAGTGGCTGATTGCCAAGGTGCTGGGTAAGAAAATTATCTACGATTTCGATGATGCTATCTGGCTGGCCAATACGTCGGAAGCGAATAAGATTGCCGCGGGCTTGAAATGGCATCAGAAGGTAGCCGCTATTTGCAAGTGGGCTTATAAGAACAGCTGCGGCAATGCCTACCTGGCTAACTATGCCCGCCAGTTCAACCCTGCTGCCGTGGTGAATCCAACCACCATCGACACGGTGAACATGCACAACCAGGTGCGCGACCAGGCCGCTCCCGGCCGGCTTGTCATTGGCTGGACCGGGACTCACTCCACCATGAAGTACCTCGACCAACTGGTGCCCGTGCTGGCCCGGCTCGAGGCCGAAGGGCTTGATTTTGAGTTTCGGGTCATCTCAAACCAGCCGCCAACGCTGCCCTTGCGCTCACTGGTGTACCTGCCTTGGCGCAAAGACACGGAAATTGCCGACCTGTTGGGCTTTCACGTAGGCCTTATGCCCCTCGAAGACGACCTGTGGGCCAAAGGCAAGTGTGCCTTTAAAGCGCTGCAGTACATGGCGTTGGGAGTGCCGCCGCTGGTTTCGCCAGTTGGCATGAATACGGAGGTCGTGCAGCACGGGCAGAACGGATTTGTGTGCGCCACCCCGGCCGAGTGGGAAGCCAGCCTGCGCCAGCTGCTGGCCGATGCCGGCCTGCGCCAGCGTTTAGGAGCAGCTGCTCGTGCCACCATCGAGCAGCGGTACTCTGTGCGCGCCAATACGCCCAATTTTCTGGCTCTGTTCCAGTAGCGTAGCGGCCTAGGCCATTTGGGGGCGCCGGGCTGCCACCGATACATTGCGGCCGGCCGTTTTAGGCTGTGCCGCCAAGCTTTGCAGAATGTACAGTCCACCCAGGTAAAAGGGTATCATCGGAATCTTATAGCGCACCAGCGTACCAAAGTTGGAGCTGGTAACGCCTACCGATGCCGCAAAGGCCAGCGCAAAGACGAAGCAAAGCAGCAATATTGGCGTCTGGCCAATGATGGAGAAAGTGCGCCCCACGCCGGTTTTCCAGAAAATGCGTAGCGTGAAAGCCAGAAAAAAGAATGCTTCCAACGCCGAAAGCAACATCACCGGGTTGCGCGCCTCCCACAGGAAAGGCCGGAACAGGGAGGTGCCAATGGCTTGCGGCGCCAGCTTCACCATGCTGCCGATACTGCCGTCGAGCTCGCCCAGGTGGTAGCCCGAGCCTTCCTGCTGCACGCTCTGCTCATACAGGTAGTCGGCCGTAATCTTGCTCCGCTCGCCAATTTTATCTACGTCATACTTTTCATCGCCCTTGGTGATGTTGGTAATAGCATAAAATGCCAGTGCTCCACCCATCACCAGGAAGAAAGGCTTTGCCAGTAGGCGGACCGTGCTATTTTGAATGCGGGAGTTGGTTTCGTTAAACACCCACAGCAAAGCGGCCGGCGCAAAGCACAGGAGGATATACACTTTCACATTGAGCAGTGTATACGTGGCCACTGCTCCAATCAGGAGGCACTGCACGATGGCTCGGCGTTGGATAGCCCCCTTGTATAGCGCGTAAAAAAGCCAGCCCAGTGCTCCCAGGCACAGCGAGTCTTTCAGCAGGCCGGAGCCCCAGAAAAAGAGAGAGGGAACGTAGAAGATAACCCACGCCAGCTGCTTGTAGACATGGGGCCGAATTTTGGCAAACGTGATGTACATCGCCCACATGCCGCTGAAGCTAATGCTGGCGAAAAGCAGGGCTATGACGGTGTAGTTGCTGAAGCAGAAAAGCCCCAAAAATGCCGCAATACGGGAGAGTAGATATTCGGACGAGCCGGCCTGATGCCAGAACATCTGCGCCACGTATTGGGCCGTAGCCGGGTCATTATCACCACCATTGTCGGTTAGCATCTTCAACCCTGTGGCAAACGACTTGTCGAAGGCCGCGCTGATAATTTTGGCGTGGTAGAAATAGTTGAAGGTGTCGCCGCCACCATAGTAAAACTGGTAGATAAGCCCCAGGCCAATGGCCCCAACAAACTTGAGGGTCAGGGCCGGCAGGAAGAAAGGCCGTGTGAATTGATTGGTGACTGCCGGACGAATAGCAAACGCGAGTGCATACAGGCCCGCCAGATACAGTGGCGCGAGGAACAGGTCTGATAATTCCATTGCTCTGGACGGGATGCGTCGTTGTGTGTGACTGTAATTAGTGAGATAAGCGCCATGGCTAGCAGTACCATGCGGCGCTGTGCTCCGGGTACAAGCCTAAGCAGACTTCCTGTTTTTCTTCAGCCAGGCGGTAGCTTCCTTGTACATATCCGACTTGCGGGTGGCTTTGTCTTCTACCACTTCGTAGTAGCGCTTGGCGGCGGCCACGTCCTTCTCTTTAACAGCGATGCGGGCCAGGTTGGCGTTGGCAAACAAGTAGAAGCCGCCGTCGGTATCGCCGGTGCTTTCCGAGAACACGATGCACCGCTGATAGTAGTCTTTGGCCTTTGCCATGTCGCGGTAGCGCATCTGCATCAGGTAGCCCAGGAAGTAGCTGGCGTAGCGCCCACTGATGGCCTCGTAGCCCGGCATCCCCTTGTTGATTTTATCGAGGATTTCGCGGCTCACCCGCTCGCAGTCGGTGAACTCGCCCTGGTCGTAGGCCAGCAGGGCGTAGAAGCGCTGAAAAAAGCCGTTGTCGGGGTAGGCCGTTGCCAGCTGCTTGGCCACGGGTAGGGCTTCTTCGGCATTGTTTTCCTCATTTTTGAGGATGCGCATCAAAAAGACTTTCGCCTCGGTGCCCGTATAAAAGCCGTTGGCTGCTACGCTGCGCAGCTGTTGAAGCCCCAGCTTTTTATCGCCCTTCGGGAAGAACAGCAACACCGGCTTGAGCAGCGTGTAGTTTTCCCCAATCCAGACCGAGTAATAATTGAACAGCGCCTGCCCGAACTGAAATTCCGGGCTCAGACCGTTGGCCTCCTGGCTTTTCTTCAGGTAGTTGAGCGAGCGCCGGGCATCGACAGTTGCCTTGCGCCAGTCGTGGCGCTCGCCGTGTAGGCGGGCCGAAAATCCGTAGGAAGCCGACAGAAAGAAGCTGGCCTCGTAATTATTGTTGTCGGCATCGAACAGCTTCTGCGCCTTGGTAGCGGCCGTGTCGATGTAGGCAAAGAAGGTTTTATCGTATTGCTTCGATTGGAAGTTCGACGGCTGAATCTTCCACCAGGTACTCAGGCCCAGTAAAAAATAGGGCATGGGATGATTGGGATACCGCCGCCGCAGCGACCGAAACTGCTTCTCGGCCCGGTCAAACTTAAAATTGTAAATATTATGGACGGCCCCATCCAGCTCCAGTTGAATGTCTTTGTCGAGCAGGAGCCAGCCTTTAGTATCCACGGCCGACGGCAGCACGCCCACCGAATCGAGCGCCACGGTGCGCATGGGGGGCACCTTGCGAGTAGTATCGGGCGTTTGGGCTCGGCCCGGCAGCGGTAGCAACAGCAACCCGAGACAGAAACAAAGCAGCGAACGCAGCATAAACGGTATATAGAGGGCCGGACCGGCGTTCCGCGGAAGAGCCGAAAGGGAAATGGAACAGCTAAAGTACGGACTTTGGCCTAGCTTTGGGCGTTTTCCCCGTTTGCTATGGAGCTTTTGCACACCCTTTGCCGCATTGCTGCCCCCTCGGGCAATGAGGCCCCGCTTACTGCTTTCGTCCTCGACTACGTGCGCCGCCACCAGGCCTCGTGGCAACACCAGCCGCGCGTGGTGGCCCACGAAAACCTGCAGGATTGCCTGCTGCTGGTATTCGGTGAGCCGCGAACGGCCGTTTTCGCACACCTCGACAGTATCGGGTTCACGGTGCGCTATGGGCGCCAGCTGGTGCGCATTGGCGGGCCGCAGGCCGAGGCTGGATATCGCTTGGTGGGGAGGGATTCGCAAGGCGAAATAGATTGTACTTTAACGGTCGATGAAGAAACCGGTGAACTAGGCTATGCGTTCCACCGCGACATCGACCGCGGCACCGAGCTCACGTTCTTCTGCGACTTCCGCGAAACCGAAACTACGGTGCAAAGCTGTTACCTCGACAACCGCCTCGGCGTGTGGAACGCCCTGCGTCTGTGCGAAACGCTGGAACACGGCGTCATCGCCTTTTCGTGCTGGGAAGAGCACGGCGGCGGCTCGGTGGCCTACCTGGCCAAGCACATCCACGATACCTACGGCGTGCGGCAGGCCCTCATCTCCGATATTACCTGGGTAACCGAGGGCGTGCACGCCGGCCAGGGCTGCGCCATTTCGCTGCGCGACTCGCTCATCCCGCGCCGCGCCTACGTCGACCGTATTCGGGCCATTGCCGCTGCTTCGGGCATTCCGCATCAGCTCGAAGTAGAAGGCAGCGGCGGCTCCGATGCCAAGGAGCTGCAGCACGCCGCCGCGCCCTGGGACTGGTGCTTCGTGGGCGCGCCCGAAGACCACGTACACTCGCCCGACGAGCTAGTCGATAAGCGCGATATTGAGAGCATGCTGGCGCTTTATCGGGTGCTGATGCGCGAGCTGTAGGCTCACGCAGCCTGCTGGAATCGTAAGGGCAATTAAAGTGCCTGTCGTTCTGCGCGAAGGGGGCGGGCCGGGGTAGGTAAAAGTCGAATAAGTTGTCGCGAAATACCGAAAACTTGGATTAGCTCCAATTTCCGCTATTTTGCGAGCCGAAAACTGCTTAACTCACTTTTTCCCACCCTTTCACGCTTTTATGACTCCATACCTTTACGCCGTGCCCGCGTTGGGCATTTTCGCCTTGCTCTACACTTGGCTGCGCGCCGGGTGGGTGGCCAAGCAGGATGCCGGCGACGCCCGCATGACCACCATCGCCGGCTACATCGCCGACGGGGCCATTGCCTTCCTCAAGGCCGAATACAAGGTGTTGGCCTTGTTCGGCCTCATTGCCGGGGCTTTCCTGTTCTACCTGGGCAGCACCAGCGGCAATTCCAGCCCCGTCATCGTCATTGCCTTCGTCATTGGCGCGGTATTCTCGGCGCTGGCCGGCTTCATCGGGATGAAGATTGCCACCAAGGCCAACGTGCGTACCGCGCAGGCCGCCAAAACCAGCCTCAGCGGCGCCCTGAACGTGTCGTTTTCGGGCGGCTCGGTGATGGGTATGGGTGTGGCCGGCCTGGCTGTGCTCGGGCTGGGCGCGCTGTTCATTGTATTCTATAAAATGTTCGTGCCGAGTGGCCTGGCCAACGGCGACGAAATGGAAAAAGCCCTCGAAGTCCTCACCGGCTTCTCGCTCGGGGCCGAAAGCATTGCCCTGTTTGCCCGCGTGGGCGGCGGCATCTACACCAAGGCGGCCGACGTAGGTGCCGACCTCGTGGGCAAGGTCGAAGCCGGCATTCCCGAGGACGACCCCCGCAACCCCGCCACCATCGCCGACAACGTGGGCGACAACGTGGGCGACGTGGCCGGCATGGGCGCCGACTTGTTCGGCTCCTACGTGGCTACCATTCTGGCCACGATGGTGCTGGGCCGCGAAGTAACCGTAACCGGCGACCAGTTCGGCGGCCTGTCGCCCATCTTCCTGCCCATGGCCATTGCAGGCATGGGCATTATCGCCTCACTCATCGGCATCCTCTGCGTGCGGGTGAAGGAAGGCGGCAACGTGCAGGGCGCCCTCAACTTAGGCAATTACATCTCGGTTATCGCCTCAGCCTTCGGGGCCTATGGCTTGATTATGTGGATTCTGCCGGCCGGCACCTTCACCATTCGCGGCATCAGCTTCGACGCCATGCACGTGTTCTACGCCGTGGTGGTGGGCCTTGTGGTGGGCACGCTGATGAGCATTATTACCGAGTATTACACCGCTATGGGCAAGCGCCCGGTGCTCAGCATTGTGCAGCAAAGCAGTACGGGCCACGCCACCACCGTTATTGGCGGCCTGGCCGTGGGCATGGAGTCGACGGTGCTGCCCATTCTGGTGCTGGCGGCCGGTATCGTGCTCAGCTTCAAGGCAGCCGGCCTCTACGGCGTGGCCATTGCCGCCGCCGGCATGATGGCCACCACCGCCATGCAGCTGGCCATCGACGCCTTCGGCCCCATTGCCGACAACGCCGGCGGCATCGCCGAAATGAGCGAGCTGCCCAAGGAAGTGCGCGAGCGCACTGACATCCTCGATGCCGTGGGCAACACCACCGCCGCCACCGGCAAGGGCTTCGCCATCGCCTCGGCCGCTCTCACGTCGCTGGCCTTGTTTGCCGCTTTCATGGGCACGGCCCATATCGACACCATTGATATCTCGAACGCTGAAGTGCTGGCCGGCCTGTTTGTGGGGGCGATGATTCCGTTCATCTTCTCGGCGCTGGCCATTGCGGCCGTGGGCCGCGCGGCCATGGCCATGGTGCAGGAAGTGCGCCGGCAGTTCCGCGAGATTCCGGGCATTATGGAAGGTACGGGCCGGCCCGAGTACGAGAAATGCGTGGCCATTTCGACCACGGCCGCCATTCGCGAGATGATTCTGCCAGGGGCCATTGCCCTGCTTTCGCCCATCATTGTGGGCTTCCTCTTCGGCCCCCACGTGCTGGGCGGCTTGCTGGCCGGCGTCACCGTTTCGGGTGTGCTCATGGCCATGTTTCAGAGTAACGCCGGCGGTGCCTGGGACAACGCCAAGAAGTCCTTCGAGAAGGGCGTAATGGTGAATGGCAAGATGGAATACAAAGGCTCCGATGCCCACAAGGCGTCGGTAACCGGCGACACCGTGGGCGACCCGTTCAAGGATACTTCGGGCCCGAGCATGAACATTCTCATCAAACTGATGAGCATTGTATCGCTGGTGATTGCGCCCCACATTGCTCAGAAGGACGGCGAGCGTGGCATGGCTCCGGTGCAGCTCGAAAAGGAACGAGTAGAAGTTGCCACCCGCCCCCACGTGCGTTACGCTTTTGCCGAGGCTGCTCCGGCTGCCGCTCACTTCATCTATACGGTACTGACAAAGTAGCCTGAACCGCCGCTGGCACGGCTGATGCGAATGAGGTTTCAGTCCCTGTCTTGAAACAAAAAGGCCGCTGCTGAAGAAGTAGCGGCCTTTTTGTTGGCATAGCATCCGCTCAGCAAAGCAGTAAATGGTCGAATCTGTTCAATCCGTTTGATGCGGTACATCTGCGGTTCAGGCATTCCGGCAGTACCTTTGCGGCTCCATTACACCCCTCGCGCCGCATGGGCCACGCCAATATTAGCATCCACAACAAGGAATTTCGGCCGTATATGTCGGCTAATCAGCTGGATGAGGTGGTGGCGAGCCTGGCTGCCCGCCTGAGTGCCGACTACGCTGGCCGCCGGCCGTTGTTTGTGGTGGTGCTTACGGGGGGCTTCATGTTTGCTTCCGATTTACTGAAGCGCTATCAGGGCGAGTGCGAGATTGTATTCATTCGCGTAGCCTCGTATGAGGGCACTGGCAGCACCGGTGTGGTGCAGGAAGTGCTGGGCCTGCGCGAAGAAATTGAGGGCCGCGACATCATCCTCGTTGAAGACATCGTGGACACCGGCACCACCATGCACCACCTGCTGCCCACGCTGCAAGGCAAAGGCCCCGCCTCGGTAGAAATTGCCACCCTGTTTTTCAAGCCCGAAAGCCTGCGCCACGAGTTGAGCATTCGCTACGTGGCCAAAGAAATTCCCAATGATTTTGTGGTAGGCTACGGCCTCGACTACGATGGGCTGGGCCGCAACCTGCCCGATGTGTACGTGGCCGTGTAGCAACTCTTTTGCTATCGATTGAGTAACTTGCCCAACCCCACCATACCACCTGCCTCCGCGCAACTCTTCTCGTTCATGTTGAATATCGTGCTGTTCGGCCCTCCCGGTGCCGGCAAAGGAACCCAGAGCCAGAAACTCATTGCCCACTACAACCTCGTGCACCTGAGCACCGGCGACCTGCTGCGCGCCCAGATTGCCGAAGGCACCGAACTGGGTCTGCAAGCCAAAAAGCTGATGGACGAGGGCCTGCTTGTGCCCGATGCCGTGGTGATTGGCATGATTGGCAGCGCCCTGAAGAACAACCCGCAGGCGGGCGGCTTCATCTTCGATGGCTTCCCGCGCACGGTGGCCCAGGCCGAAAGCCTCGACCGCCTCATGGCCGAGCACAACACCCACATCGGCTGCATGATTGCACTCGAAGTGCAGGAGGAAGAACTGGTGAAGCGCCTGCTGGAGCGCGGCAAAACCAGCAACCGCCCCGACGACCAGGACGAAACCAAAATCCGCCGCCGCGTCACGGTGTACAACACCGAAACCGCCCAGGTGGCCGGCTACTACGCCGCCCAGAAGAAATTCCACGCCCTCAACGGCATCGGCCCCATCGACGGCATCTTCGGCCAGATTTGCGGGCTGATTGACCAGCACAAAGCCGTCGCGCCCGAAACCCCGGCCGCGGCTACCAACGAAGTAAAAGCTTAAGCAGGGTTGAATGCTGAGTTGTAAGTGTTGAATAAACACGAGCGAGTTGCCGGGAACGAGTCGTTGGCTCATTTCCGGCAACTCGCTTTTTAGCTCCGTTCCCCAAAGAATGATTTTCCCGTCATTCAACCCTCAAAATTCAACACTCAAAATTTCAATTTCCCGTGGCCTCCAATAACTTCATCGACTACGTCAAACTCATCTGCCGCTCGGGCAAAGGCGGCGCGGGCTCGCGCCACTACTTCCGGGCCAAGGGCCTGCCCAACGGCGGCCCCGATGGCGGCGACGGCGGCCGTGGCGGCCACATCATCCTCGAAGGCAACTCGCAGCTCTGGACGCTGCTACACCTGCAATACCAAAAGCACGTGTACGCCAAAGACGGCGAGGGTGGGGGCGAAAACCTGCGCTCCGGCGCCCAGGGCGAAGACATCGTGCTGCAAGTGCCCCTCGGTACCATTGCGCGCAACGCCGAAACCGGCGAGAAGATGCTCGAAATTACTGAGCACGGGCAGCGGATTATTCTGCTGCCGGGCGGGCGCGGCGGCTGGGGCAACGACCATTTCAAGAACTCCATCAACCAGGCACCCGAGTACGCCCAGCCCGGCGAGCCCGCCGTGGAAGCCATCGTCATTCTGGAGCTGAAGCTGCTGGCCGACGTGGGCCTCGTGGGCTTCCCCAACGCGGGCAAGAGCACGCTGCTCTCGGTGGTGAGCGCAGCCAAGCCCAAAATTGCTGACTACGCCTTCACCACGCTGGTGCCCAACCTGGGCGTGGTGGCCTACCGCGACTACAAATCCTTCGTGATGGCCGACATTCCCGGCATCATCGAGGGCGCGGCCGAGGGCAAGGGCCTGGGCACCCGCTTCCTGCGCCACATCGAGCGCAACTCCATGCTGCTATTCATGATAAGCTGCGACTCGCCCGATATCAACGCCGAATACGACGTTCTGGTGGGCGAACTGGAGCAGTTCAACCCCGAGCTGCTGGACAAGAAGCGCCTGCTGGCCATCACCAAATCCGACATGATTGATGAGGAGCTGGAAGCCGAAATCCGCGCCACCCTGCCGGAAGAGGTGCCGTCCATCTTCATCTCCAGCCTCACGAATAAGAACATCGTGCCGCTGAAGGACATGATTTGGAAGGCGTTGCATCAATAGTTGTCGGTAGCATCAGTTATCAAATCCCACCTGTTCAAAAACTGATTGGAACGTTCATTAAACGCATTTTTTGAACGGGAGTATGACGCGATAAATTTATAAAGGGTTGAATTTCCACTTTTAGCCGGTCTCAATTCTGAACGTGGGACAATGAAAAAAGAGTTACGGTCGAACCAATAGGCAATTAGGAAATCAGCTTCATTTCTTTCCGACTCCGTTAGCGTGAAATGTATATCAGGTCGGAGTGGGTTTTTTGTAACAACGTTCTGACGGGTCTTGACTTCTATTTTAATCTGATGTCCAAACTTGTCTTTTGTACTTCTGAGTAGTAATAGGTCACAACCTGCTTCCATATAATTAGGAAAGACACGCCAGTCAGGTTTGTCCAACATTCTAATAGAAAGCTGAAGTAAGGCAGAGCTTTCTCCAATGTCCTGGAGAATGCGCTTCATGTTTTGCGGTAGTTCCTGCATTGATAATATTGACTGATTACGGAATCAAACTTAGCCTTTTCTGACTGAATGGTATTCGTGCCACTATGGCAGCCTGGGCCGCTTTGGCCCACTCCTTGCGCCTGCTCCCTGACTAACCGGCTAACCCCGTGAAAAACCCCTTCCGACGAATATTTCCGCAAATGGCTAACGAAAATAACCTGCCGCAGGACGACAACCTGACCGCCGACCCCAACCACGTAGCTGGCGAAATGGCCGACGCCGACGGCGAAACCACCGACCCTAACCTGACGGCCACCGGCGCTCCCCAGCCCGCCGCCTCGCGCACCGATGCCGAGCTGGCCGACCTCAAAGACAAGTACCTGCGCCTGGCCGCCGAGTTTGAGAACTACAAGCGGCGCACCACCAAGGAGCGCATCGAGTTGTTCAAAACCGCCAACCAGGAGCTGATGACGGCCCTGCTGCCCGTGCTCGACGACTTCGAGCGGGCCCGCGCCGCCACCGCCAGCACCACCGACGCCAACGCCGTGCGCGAAAGCATCGATATTATTCAGAACAAGCTGAACAAAACCCTGCAACAAAAGGGTTTGACGCAAATGGAAGCTAAAGGTGGCGACTTCGACGCCGAGCTGCACGAGGCCATCACCCAGATTCCCGCGCCCAGCGACGACCTGAAAGGCAAAATCGTGGACGTGGTGGAGCAGGGCTATTATTTAGGTGATAAAGTAATTCGCCACGCCAAAGTGGTGCTGGGGCAGTAATTTTGTTGATTACAGGTAGTCGGATTTAAGTAGTCGGTAGTCAGATGAATGTCTGTTCAAGCGGACGAAGAACTGTCTGACTACCGATTACCAATTACCGAATACTACAAGAAGAAAATGGCTACGAAGCGCGATTATTACGAGGTATTGGGCATTGCCAAAAACGCGGAGGGCGACGTTATCAAGTCGGCCTACCGCAAAATGGCCATCAAGTACCACCCCGATAAGAACCCCGACGACCCCACGGCCGAGGACAAGTTCAAGGAAGCGGCCGAGGCTTACGAAATCCTCAGCAACGCTGATAAGCGCGCGCGCTACGACCGCTACGGCCACCAAGGCGTGGGCGGCGGCAACGGCGGCGGACCGAACATGGAGGACATCTTCTCGCAGTTCGGCGATATTTTCGGCGGCGGGGGCGGCTTTGAGGGCTTCTTCGGGGGAGGGCGCCAGGGCGGCCGGCGCCAGAAGAAGGGCTCGAACCTGCGCATCAAGCTCAAGCTCGACTTGGAAGAAATTGCCAACGGCGTCGAGAAGAAAATCAAGGTGAAGCGCTACGTGGCCTGCCAGCCGTGCAGCGGCACCGGCGCCAAAAACGGCACCGACCTCAAAACCTGCCCCACCTGCCAGGGCCAGGGCCAGACCAAGCGCGTGGTGAACACCATGCTGGGCCAGATGGTGAGCAGCAGCACCTGCCCCACCTGCCACGGCGAGGGCAAAACCATTGTGAGCACCTGCGACGTATGCAAGGGCGAAGGCCGCCAGCTACACGAGGAAGTGATTCCCATCAACATCCCCGCCGGCGTGGCCAACGACATGCAGCTGAGTATGAACGGCAAAGGCAACTTCCCCGAGCGCGGCGGCGTGCCCGGCGACCTGCTCATCCAGATTGAAGAGGAGCCGCATGAATTCCTGAAGCGCGACGGCAACAACATCATGTTCGAGCAGTACATCTCATTCGTAGATGCCGCCCTCGGCGCCAGCTTGGAAGTGCCCACCATCGAGGGCAAGGTGAAAATCAAGGTGGACCCTGGCACCCAGCCCGGTAAAATCCTGCGCCTGCGTGGCAAGGGCATCAAGGACCTGAACGGCTACGGCCGCGGCGACCAGCTCATCCACCTCAACGTGTGGACGCCCAAAAACGTGAGCAGCCAGGAGCGCGAGCTGCTGGAGAAGCTACGCGACTCGGACAACTTCACGCCCCACCCTGGCAAGAACGAGAAAGGCTTCTTTGAGAAAGTGAAGGAGTATTTCCAGTAGGCCGCAAGAAAGCTGTACGCAAAAACGCCGCCCGGTTACCGGGCGGCGTTTTTGTTTTTAAAATCTGCTAGAATTGGCAATCATTGGCCAGAAGTAGTGGCGGAACCTGACTCGGTAAAGTCGCGCACAATCCGGTAGCCGAACAGGGCGAATGCCAGCGTAATTAACCCAATGGAAGTGTAGCGTCGCCAAGCCGGGAGGGTAGAGGGGCGTAAAGGATGAGGCGCTCGGGTTGGCAAATAGGCTAAATCAGAGAGTAGAATTCCTAGACCGAGAAGGGCAAACGGGGCAGCCGCTAGCTTTTCGCCGAAGCAATAGCTTATTAGGCTCAGCAGCAGCAACAGGCTTCCGGCGGTAACATTGATGCGCTTCATTGAAAATTATCGTGGCTTCTTGTAATGCCAATGATACGCCTGCGATTCACTTCCCGAAACCCTTACCCGCCGCATGGCCTCCGCCGCCCTTTCTGCTGATTTTATTGCCGCGCTACGCGAGTACCAACCGCTGCTGCGGCGCGTGGCCCGCCTCTACTGCCAGGATGCCGACGACCGGCAGGACCTGTTTCAGGAGATGGTGTTGCAATTGTGGCGGGCGTGGCCGCGCTATGTGCCGCAGCCGGGCGCCAAGCTCAGCACCTGGCTCTACCGCATTGCGCTGAACGTGGCCATCTCGAACCTGCGTCAGCGCACCCGCCGCCCGGCCCCCACCGAGCTCGACGCCGAGGCGCTGGCCGTAGCCCAGGCCCCCGAAACCGGCTACGATGCCGACGACCGCGCCCAGCTCTACCGGGCCATTGCCCGGCTCTCGGATGTGGACAAGGCCTTTATTCTACTCTACCTCGAAGACCGGCCCTATGAGGAAATGGCCGAAATTCTGGGCATTACCCAAAACAACGTGCGCGTGAAAATGCACCGCGTGCAGGAAAAACTTCGCGCCCTTTTAGTCCCCGCCGCCCGATGCTAGAACTCGATGAACTCCGCCGCCAGTGGCAGCAGCCCGCGCCGGCCGATGCGCCGCCCCTCGGCCGGGCCGAGCTGGACGGCCTGCTGGCCCACCGCTCGGGCAACCTGATTGAGAAAATGCGGCGCAATGCCCGGCTGGAAATGGCGTACACTGCGCTGTTTGGCTTGGCCACGCCCGTCGTGTTTCTGTTGGCGCACAACCCGCTGGTGAAAGCAGAAGCCGTGCTGCTGCTGGTGCTGGTACTGGTGATGCTGCGCTACTACGCCCGCAAGCTGCGGATGCTGGGCCTGATGCTGCGGGCCGACACCAATGTGCGCGAAAACTTGGTGCGGCTGTGCCGCGGCATCCGCGAGATGCTGCGGTTTTACTACCGCCTCTCGATATGGGCCGCGCCGTGGACGCTGGTGCTCATGTATGGCTACCACATTGGCCGGGCGCTGGCCCGGGGCGAGGTGTTTTCGGGCGAGCTGCTGTGGTTTGGGGCCGGGCTGTTTGCGGGCGGCGGGCTGGTGCAGATTGGCATCGTGTACCTTACCCGCTGGTTTCAGCAGCGCCTCTACGGCCGCCACCTCGACCGGCTGGAAGCCAGCCTGCGCGAGCTCGACGAGCCCGAGCCGGCCGCCGCCCGCTGAATCGGTGGCTCCCATTCAGCGGGCTTATTCACCGCTTGGGGAAAGTTTGCTGCCGCTTGACGCACTAAAGGTGGCAGGCAGCGCCGCCGCCCGATACATTTGCTCAGCGACATTCTTCTACATTTAACCCGCCAACCAACCTTTCTTTCTGTGAAACCAATTCTGGAAGCCATCGACGTGCGCAAGGCCTACGCCAACCACGTCGCCCTCTCGGGCGTGAGCCTGGCCATTCCCGAGGGCAGCATCTTTGGCCTGCTCGGGCCCAACGGCGCGGGCAAAACCTCGCTCATCCGCATCATCACCCAGATTACGGGCGCCGACGAGGGCGAAATCCGTTTCCGGGGCGAGAAGCTCAACCCCAGCCACATTGCCGACATCGGCTACCTGCCCGAGGAGCGGGGCCTCTATAAAAAGATGAAAGTGGGCGAGCAGCTGCTGTATCTGGCCCAGCTGCGCGGCCTGAGTCGCGGCGACGCTACGGCCCGCATCAAGCAGTGGCTGAACCGCTTCGAGATAAAGGAGTGGGCCACCAAAAACGTAGAAGACCTCAGCAAGGGCATGCAGCAGAAGGTGCAGTTCATTGCTACGGTGCTGCACGAGCCCAAGCTGATTATTCTGGACGAACCATTTTCGGGTTTCGACCCCATCAACGCCAACCTGCTGAAGGACGAGATTCTGCGCCTGAAGCAGGAGGGCGCTACCATCATTTTCTCGACGCACCGCATGGAGTCGGTGGAGGAGATGTGCGACCACATTGCCCTCATCAACCGCTCGCGCAAGGTGCTCGACGGGCCGGTGGGCGTCATCCGCGACCAGTTCAAAACCAACACCTACGAGGTGGAGGGTACGGGCCACCCCATGCTGTCGAGCCCCGATTTTACGGTGGTGGACCAGAAGAAGCGCGAAAACGGCCATTTCTACCTGCAGGTACAGTTGCAGGAAGGCGTGCGGCCCAACGACCTGTTGCGCTACCTCATCGGCTCGGCGGGCATTGAAGTGGAAGCCTTCCGCGAAAAAATCCCGAGCATCAACGAGATTTTTATCCGGCGCGTGCGCGAAACCATGCCCGAGTCGCTGGTAGAAGAATCAGTAAATTAAAAAGCTGTCATCCTGAGCGCAGCGAAGGGCCTTATCACGGCTGTTTTTATCAGGAATTAATCAATGGTGCGCGAACGTGATAAGGTCCTTCGCTGCGCTCAGGATGACAATACCGAAAACAACATGGCTTCCAAATTTTTACTCGTCGCCCAACGCGAATACCTCACGCGGGTTCGCAAAAAAGCCTTCATTGTGCTCACCCTGGCCGTGCCGCTGCTGCTGGCGGCGTTCGGGTTCATCATTGCCAAAGTAGCTAGCTCCGACAACGACAGCACCGATGTAGTGGAAGTGCGCGACGACTCGGGCCTGAACGTGGCCAGCCGCCTGACCGACACGCCGCAGCTGCACTTCGTGCCCGCTACCGGCAGCCTGGCCGAGGCCAAGCAGGGCTTCCAAAAAGCCAAACACGATGGCCTATTGGTGCTGCCCGCCGGCCTCGACGTGGAGAAGCCCGAAGGCGTGCAGTTCTTTGGCAAAGGCAACATCAGCCTGAAAAAGCAAGGTGCCGTGGAAGACGCACTGAACAAGGCCTTTTCAGAATTGAAGATGCAGAAATCGGGCATCTCGCAGGAAAAGCTGGACCGGCTGCGGTCGGAAGTTGAGCTGAAGGCCATTAGCCTCGACGAAACCGGCAAAGAGGCGAATAGCAACGCAAAAGCCACTTCACTCACTGCTTATGGGCTAGCGTTGGCCATTTACATGTTCATTTTCATCTATGGCGTGCAAATTATGCGCGGAGTAGGGGAGGAGAAGTCGAGTCGCATTATGGAGGTGATGCTATCGTCAGTGAAGCCCTTTGATTTGATGATGGGCAAGATTGTGGGCATTGCGGCGGTGGGCCTTACGCAGTTTTTACTGTGGGGCGTGCTCTCGTACGGCGTGGGTACGGTGCTGGCCCCGATGCTGATGGACGACAAACCAAAAACCGAAATAGCCGCCAAGGCACCAACGAATACTTCGGCTTCGGCCGAAACGTCGCAGTCTGGCAACGCTAAAATGGACCAGGCCATGCGCGGTTCGGCGGCAACCATGAACCCGGCCAACCGGGCCGGCGGCATGTTCAGTGCGCTGGCCAGCTTGCCGGTGGGCACCATTCTGTTTGGTTTCATTCTGTATTTCTTGGGCGGCTACCTCATGTACGGGGCCCTGTTCGGGGCCGTGGGGGCGGCCGTGGATGACCAGACTGACACCCAGCAGTTCATGTTTCCGATTACCATGCCGCTCATTCTGAGTTACATCGTGGGCGTGTCCGTTATTCTGCGCAACCCCGACGGGCCGGTGGCTTTCTGGATGTCGATGTTTCCGCTCACCTCGCCCATTGCCATGGTCATTCGCCTGCCGTTTGGCGTACCGATGTGGCAGCTGGCACTATCTATCTTCCTGCTCATTCTGGGCTTCATCGGCACGGTGTGGGTGGCGGCCCGCATCTACCGCGTGGGCGTGCTGATGTACGGCAAGAAGGTGACATACAAGGAGCTGGGCAAGTGGATGTTCTATAAGGGGTAATCTCTGGGTTGAGGCCTGACAAACTTTAAACGTCATGCTGAGCTGGTCGAAGCATCTCTACCGCCGCATTAATTGATTGCGTTACGTGGTAGAGATGCTTCGACCAGCTCAGCATGACGTTCTTTGTTAGAATCCCCGACGTTTCAATTCCATGCGCCTTCTCCGCCTCACCAGCTTTTTTCTGCTGCTCCTCAGCCTCGCCAGCTTCACGCTGCGCGGCGACCGGCCGGCCTACCGCCTCTTCGGCGCCGCCGGCCAGCCGGCCGACTACGACCAGATGCTGCAGGAACTGGCGCAGGCCGACGTGGTGCTTTTCGGTGAGCAGCACAACGATGCCCTCACGCACTGGCTGGAGCTGCAAGTCGCCAAAGACCTGCTGAAGCTGAAAAAGCCCGGCCAGCTGGTGCTGGGCCTGGAGATGTTTGAGCGCGATGTGCAGCCGCTGGTGGCGCAGTACGCCGCCGGCACGTTGGCCGATATGGCCTTCGAGCGTCAGGCCCGCCCCTGGCCCAACTACGCCACCGATTACCGCCCGCTGGTGCAGTTTGCCCGCGAAAATCATGTGCCCGTCATCGGCACCAACGCCCCGCGCCCCTTTGCCAAAGTGGTGGCTCAGCGCAGCCTTACTGCTCTCGACAAGCTGCCCGCATCGGACCGCGCCCTGCTGGCCCCGCTGCCGCTGAAAGTCGATTACGACCTGCCCGGCTACAAAAACATGGCCGCTATGTTTGGGGGTGGCGGTAGCGCCCACGGCGGTGGGGCGCAAAACATCATTCAGGCCCAGGCGCTGAAGGATGCTACGATGGCGCATTTCATTCAGGCCAGCCGCCAGCCCGGCCAGACGCTGCTGCACGTCAACGGCAGCTACCACTCCGACCACCACGACGGCATTGTGGCCTTTCTGCGGCAGTACGCCCCCAAGCTGCGCGTGAAAACCCTTTCGGTTGTGACGCAGGAGCAACTGCAAACGTTGGAAAAGGACCAGCTCAGCATCGCCGATTACGTGGTGGTGGTGCCGGCCGACGCGGCCAAGACTTACTGAATTAATGTCTCGTTGTTGTTAATCGGCTGCACAACTATGGAGGGAATACCTATTTTCAACGATGCTTATTCGTCGCAGCTTGGGACGATTGGGCTAGTTATGAGTTTGACCAGCCAAGTAGCTCGTGTACCGCATGAATCGGGCGTTATCAGTACCGCGGAGCATAGGTGTTCAGTCGTGAGGATAACTCCTCAACTTGGCTGGCTACCGGTAGGAATGCAAGTGGAAACTGTTACAGCGTGGCTTTTCTTTATTCGTAAATGGACAAAGGGCAGTGAGCAGTTGACCGTTAGCATCGAGCTGCAGACATCGGATAACACCATCAGAAGCGGCGGCGAAAGCGGTGAGAATCTTGTTGCGGTTGGGTTTGAAAACGGAATCCGCCAGCTGCACATCGGCACGGAGGATGAGGAGGCGATGGTATGGCGGGCAACCAAGAACGATTTTATGCCGCCGCGATTAGAGCCCCTGCTGAGAAAGTACGAGACTGAAGTTTCTACTATCACAGAGCGCGGCTTGTACACGCGAATTCCTTTGTTAGAAGCTGGCGAGAGATTCTATTTTCATTACATAATTGCCGAAAATCCATACAAAGCATCGGCTGATTATCCTGATGAGCCGGACGTATCCACTTGGTTCGCAGTTGACCAAACTAAAAAAAGTTAATGGAAAATCTGTCAGTTGAGCAGTTGAATCATGACCTATATTCGTGAAGCCCAGCCCGCCGATATTCCGGCCATCATGCGTGTGCGCCTGGCCGTGCGCGAAAACCGCCTCTCGCGCCCCGAGCTGGTGACGCCGGCCGACTGCCTCGACTACCTCACGCGCCGCGGGCGG
>NZ_BAAGZM010000013.1:0-23169 GCF_054778495.1 Hymenobacter agri | reverse complement strand
CGGCCACGGCCGCGCCGCGGGCCAGCAGGGCCTCGACGGTGGCGCGGCCAATTCCTTTGCTGGCGCCGGTCACGATGGCAACTTTACCGGTAAGGTCCATTTATCTTTGGGAAAAGTAAGGCGAAATATGCGCAACGTGAGTTTGCGGCCGCAAGTTAGCGGCCTGGGAGGGTTTGGAGTTCGGAAGATGGTGGCCCGCGGTGGTTTTGGGCTGGTGCTCACCCTCGGCCTCACCACCTGCGGCCCCGGCCACGGCACCGATTGCATCAAAAGCACGGGAACCATCATTACGCAGCGGCGCGAGGTAGCGCCCGGCCTCGTCACCGTCACCGCCTACGACAACGTGGACCTGTACCTCGTGCAGGACCCCAACACCTACGCCGAAGTGCGCGCCGGCGAAAACCTGATTGACGACATCGAATTCACCCGCAAAGGCGACGCCCTCGAAATTGCCAACACCAGCAAGTGTAACTGGGCCCGCAGTTACGACACGCCCCGCGAAGTAACCCTGCACCTGCCACGCATCGACAACCTGTTTCTGCGCGGCCAGGGCAATGTGAGCACTGTGGGGCAATTTGTGCAGGACCAGGTTTTTTGCCACCTCGTCGGGGCTGGCGACTTCGACCTCAACTTCCAGGCCCGCTACCTCAATATCGACCAGTACGAACTGGGCGATTTTAACCTGCGCGGCGCGGCCGACGAGCTCAACTTTACCGTGGGCGGCTCGGGCCGCCTGTTTGCCCAGGGCCTGGCCCTGAAGCGCTGCTATTTCAAGATGACGCGCGACAGCGACGGCGATGCCCACGTGCGCCCCACCGACGTGCTTGATGGCCTCGTGGCCGGCACCGGCACGCTCTACTATGCCGGCAACCCGCCCGGCGGCGGTGTGCGCATCACCGGCACCGGCGGCAAAAAGCAGGAATAGTTTTTTTAGCACAACCCGCCGCGCATGACCGACTTTCTCGCTACCTGGGCCGCCACGCCGCTGGCCATCCTCAAATGGGGGCTGCTAGGCCTGCTACTCACCAGCAGTAACATCTGGAACAATACTCGGTTAGCCATTGGAATCGGTTTAGGGCTGGCGTTGGTGGGCGTAGGGGCGTTGTTCAGAATAACACATTGGCCTTTTGCCGACTATTTGCTCATTGGTGGTGCAGTTGTAGTAGCCATCTCCTACAACTTATGGTTTCGCGCCAAGCTGCAATGCGAGTCGCTCGACTACCTGAAACTCGCCTGGGTGCTGGCCGCCATGAGCACCGTGGTGGCCATGTCCGTATTCCGTCCGTGGCTAAAGCCGCTGGCCAGCATTGCCGAAGCACTGTTCTGGGCCGTGGCATTGCTCTATGTTTATCAGCGTTTCATCCGCCGGGCTGCGCCCGATACTGAATAGTGCCGCGCCTACAAGTCGCCCAGCTGCGGCCGAATCAGCAATTCCTCCACCACGGCGTGGGGCGACAGCGAATAGGTGCCAAATACCGCTTCGGCCACATCCTCAGCCTGTACGAACCGCTCGCGGGGTAGCTCCACGCCCTCCCAGCTGGCCGTGAGGGTGGGCCCGGGCAGCACCGCCGTTACGCGCACGCCGGCCGGCTTCAGCTCCTCGCGCAGGTTTTTGGTGAAGCCCAGCAGCGCGTGCTTGGCAATGCCGTAGGAGCCGCCATTGGGATAGGCCGTGATGCTGGCCGTGGAGCAGATGGTGAAAATATGGCCGCGCTGTTGCGCAATGAAGCCCGGCAGTAGCGGCAGCGTCACGTCGTAGGCGCTGAGCAGATTTACGGCCAGCATCTGGCGCAGCTGCGAGCCGTCGGCGGGCTCGTCCTGCAGGCGGCCGGGCACGAAGGCGCCGGCGTTGTTCACCAGCACTTCAATTTGTAAGCCCAGGCCTTGCACGAAGGCGGCGAAGCGGGCGCAGTCTTCGGGCCGGCTCAGGTCGGCAGGCTGGGTGTGTAGGGTAGCGCCGGTAATTTCGGCCGTTAGGGCGGTTGTCAGCTCAGCCAAGTCGGCGGCCGAGCGGGCGCAGGTAGCCACCGGAAAGCCGGCGCGCAGAAAGCGCGCCACTACCGCGCGGCCAATACCTTTGCTGCCGCCCGTCACCACGATTAAATTTTTGTTGGTTTCCACTGTCGGGTTTCGTTTTTACGTATGGAGGCCAACCGCTAGGCGGCCCGTTATGCTAACCTCTGGCCCCAAACTTCGGTTTTTATTTCCCAACCTCTCCCTATGCTCACCACTTTCGGCTCGTTCGTCCTCTTCCTGCGCGGCATGGTTACGCGCACCGAGCGGTTCCGCGTCCTCTGGAACCGCACCATCGACGAAGCCATTCTCATCGGCGTCGACTCCATCGTCATCGTCTCCATCGTGTCGGCCTTCATCGGGGCCGTTACCTGCGTCCAGATTGCCTACAACCTGACGAACCCGCTCATTCCGCAGTCCACCATCGGCTACATGGTGCGTGAAATGACCATTCTGGAGCTCGCGCCCACCATCACCAGCATCGTGCTGGCCGGCAAAGTGGGCTCCAGCATTGCCGGCGGCCTGGGCACTATGCGCATTACCGAGCAGATTTCGGCCCTCGAAGTCATGGGTATTAATTCCACGTCGTACCTCGTGCTGCCGCGCATTCTGGCCGCGCTGCTCATGTTTCCGCTGCTGGTTATCATGGCCATGCTGCTGTCTATCCTGGGCGGCTACCTGGCCGGCACCCTCACTGGCGTGATGACGGCCCAGGACTACATCGAAGGCATCCGCACCGATTTCATCCCCTACAACATCGTGTTCGCCCTCATCAAAGCCATCGTGTTTGCCTTCCTCGTGTCGGGCATCTCGGCCTTCAAGGGCTACTTCACTACCGGCGGCGCCCTCGAAGTCGGCGCGGCCAGCACCGGCGCCGTGACCAACTCTATCATCGCCATCCTCATCGCCGACTTCGCCCTGGCGGCCATTCTACTCTAATCAATGGGTGAATGAGCGAATGAGTGAACGGGTGAATAAAACGCCCGCGCTCATTCGCTCATTCGCTCATTCGTTCATTCACCCATTGACCCAATGATTGAAGTATCCAACGTCGAGAAATCATTCAACGGCACGCAGGTGCTCAAGGGTATCACTTGCACCTTTGAGACCGGCAAGTGCAACCTGCTGCTCGGCGGCTCGGGCACCGGCAAAAGCGTGCTACTCCAGTGCATCGTGGGGCTGATGAAGCCCGACATGGGCTCCATTACCTTCGACGGCACGGTATACACCAACAGCAAAATTGATATCCGCCAAGAAATCCGCCGTAAAATCGGCATGCTGTTCCAGGGGTCGGCGTTGTTCGACTCCATGACCGTGGCCGAAAACGTCGAGTTTCCGCTCCAGATGCTCACGCCCGAAATGAGCCCCGAGGAGCGCCGCGAGCGGGTCGAATTCTGCCTCAAGCGTGTGGGCCTCGAAAAAGCCGGCAATAAAATGCCCGCCGAAATTTCGGGCGGTATGAAAAAGCGCGTCGGCATTGCCCGCGCCATTGCGCCGCAGTGTACCTACCTGTTTTGTGATGAGCCCAACTCCGGCCTCGACCCGCTCACCAGCATCAAGATTGATAGCCTCATTCAGGAAATCACGCACGAGTACGGCATCACCACCGTCATCGTGACGCACGACATGAACTCAGTTATCGAAATTGGCGAGCACATCATCTTCCTGCACCAAGGCAAAAAGCTTTGGGACGGTACCAAAGATGAAATCCTCAACGCCCAGGTGCCCGAGCTCAAAGACTTCATCTTCAGCAGCAGCCTAGTACGCGCCGCCAAGCGCGTCGACGAAGAAACCGAAGGCGGCATGGCCGCTTTTGCCGAAGGCAGCGAGTCGGGCGGCGGTATTTAGGTTTTAACGTTTTGTAAAAGAACGTCCTGCTGAGCTTGTCGAAGCGTCTCTACCGTGCAAGTAAATGAGTTGCTCTGCGCAGTAGAGATGCTTCGACAAGCTTAGCAGGACGTTCTTTTTTATACTGTCAACCGTACTATTCTTTCGGCAGTAGCAGTTCCAAGTGTCCCAGATGGTGCCGGCCGTGCCAGGCATACAGCGCCAGCGTCTGCTCCAGCGTTGAGGTGCGCTGGTTGCCGGGATGAAAGAATGTGCGCTGCCACTGTTCGTCGGTCAGATGTTGCAGCAGGTTTACCCAACGGGTGTGCAGCGCCTCCAGCAGCGCCAGCGACACCGTGATGGGTGTAGCGGCTATGTCGGGCAGCTCGGCCCAGGCGGCCTCTTCGTAGGGCTTAATGCTAGGGTTGTCCTCCGTCAAAGCCAGCCGGAACCGGGTGTAGGCGTTGAGGTGTGAATCGGCCACGTGGTGAATGACCTGCCGGCCGTTCCAGCCGCCAGGGCGGTAGGGCTGCTCCAGCCCCACGCCGCCCACCGCCTTCGCTGCGGCCGTGAGCTGCGAAGGCAATTCGGCAATTTGTTGAATGAGGGCCGTCCGCTCGACGGCGGAGAGGGGCGCGGTGGGCAGCTGCGGCCGGCCAACGGGGTATTTCAGGGAATCATCGGGTGCGTTCATACCCGCAAAGAAAGCAAAAGCGCCGTCTCGGTCAGAGGCGGCGCTTTTGCTTGCGACTAATTAAAGAAGCTAATCAGCTTGAACACAAAAAATCTGTTCAATTCGCTAAAAACCGGTAAATCTACAGTCTTAACTGTTGCGCTTGTTGAGTTCGTCGCGGATTTTGGCGGCCTTTTCGTAGTCCTCCTTTTCCAGGGCTTGGGTCAGCATCTTGGTAAGCTCCTCCGACGATACCTGCCCGCTGGGCTCGCGCGGCTCGGGCTGGGCGCGGGTAGCGCGGGGCGACTCGGTTTCCGAATCGTCCTCGTCCTCATCATCGTCGTCTTCGGCGTCGTTATCGGTCTCGTCGAGGTCCGACAGGATAATGCCGGCTTCGCTGAGCACGCTTTCCACGGTGTAAATCGGCACGCCGAAGCGCAGGCCGATGGCGATGGCGTCGGAAGGACGGGCGTCGATTTCGAAGGTGGTCGCCCCGTCGGAACACACAATGCGCGAATAGAATACGCCTTCCTTCAGGTCCGAAATCACGACTTCCAGAATCACCACGTGCACGTGCTCGGCAAACGATTTGAATAGGTCGTGGGTGAGCGGCCGGTTGGGGCTGATTTTTTCTATCTGAATAGCAATGCTTTGGGCTTCAAACATGCCAATGATAATGGGCAAGCGGCGGTTGCCGCCCTTCTCGCCCAGAATCAGCGCGAAGGAGCCAGACTGCGACTGGCTGGAGGACAGGCCCAGGATTTCAAGCTGGATTTTTTTCAAGGTAATTCGAGGTGCTAGGTGTCGGGGGGGAGGGGAGAGGGGGCCGGCCAGCGGCCCGCCGGGGTGGCCCATCGGGATGGACGTGCAAATAAAGAAAAGTCCGGGCATCTGCCGCCCAAAACTGCTGCTGAAACCGGCCCGACCCCAAAAAGATTAGGGACCCAAACGGCAGCTTTCCGCGAAAAGCCGACCGCCAGGGTCCCCAATGTGCCCGCCGGGGCGGGGCTTGGTTGGTTAGTTCAGGGCCTTCACGGCGGCCGTCAGCTTGGGCAGTACGTCAAAAACGTCGCCCACGATGCCATAATCGGCCGCTTTGAAGAATGGAGCCTCCGGGTCTTTGTTGATGACCACAATCACCTTCGAGCTGTTCACGCCGGCCAGGTGCTGAATAGCACCCGAAATGCCGCAGGCAATGTACAGGTTCGGCGATACGGTGATGCCCGTTTGGCCCACGTGCTCGTGGTGGGGGCGCCAGTCCACGTCCGATACCGGCTTCGAGCAGGCCGTAGCCGCGCCCAGCGCCTTCGCCAGGTCCTCAATCAGGCCCCAGTTCTCGGGGCCCTTCATGCCGCGGCCACCCGATACCACGCGGTCGGCCTCGGGCAGCAGAATGCCGCCGGCCTGGTCCTGCATCACTACCTGCTTGGGCGCATCGGCGAAGTCGGTATCGCCGAGCTGGGCCGAGAAGCTGCTCACTTCGGCCGTTTTGCCGGCCTCGTGCTTGGCTTCGGTCGAGTTTTTCTTCACGGCGATGATTTTGCGGTCGCCGCTCAGCACCACGTCCGAAAACGCCTTGCCCGAGAACGCACCACGCTTCACGGTGAACTGGTCGCCGCTGACTTTGGGCAGCTCCACCACGTTGGTGGCCAGGCTGGCCTTCAGCCGCACCGACAGGCGCGAGCCCACGGCCGCGCCGATGTTGCTATTCGCAAGTACAATAATTTTCGCGCCTTCCTGCTCGGCCGCCGTGGCGATGAGCTTGGTGTAGGCGTTGTTCACGAAATCCTTGAGGCGGGGCTCGGCATCGTGCAGCACCTTGGTGATGCCCTGCTCACCAAGCTTGGCCAGGTTGGCGGCGTTGGCTTCGCCTACGGCGATAGCCGTGGCGGTGGTGCCCAGCATGGCGGCCACGTCGGCCCCGTACGAGGCCACTTCCAGCGACGACTTTTTTACTTCGCCGTCGGCGCATTCAACTACAACTAATACAGACATTTCTTTTCTTAATGAAGAATGAGGAATTAAGAATGAAGAATGAGAAATTGAAGGCGGCTTGTCACCAATTCCTCATTCTTCATTCTTCATTAAATAACCTTCGCTTCGTTGCGGAGCAGTTTGATGAGCTCGCCGGCGTTTTCGGCGTCGATGAGCTTCACACCCTGCTTCTTGGGGGGCAGCGCATACTCGGCCACGGTGGTCCGGGCGGGCTCGCCCACGGCGGGCACTACTTTCAGGGGCTTGGTACGAGCCGTCATGATGCCGCGCATGTTGGGGATGCGGGGCTCGCACATGGGCTGCTGGCACGAAGCCACGAAGGGCGTGTTCACGCTCACAATCTCCTTGCCGCCTTCAATCTCGCGCTCCAGGGTGGCGGTATTGCCGCTCATATCGAGCTTCATGGCCGGGGCCACCGTGGGGATGCCGAGCATCTCGCCCACCATGCCGTGTACCTGAAAGCCGTTGTAATCAATGCTTTCCTTGCCCATCAGAATCACGTCGTAGGCGCCTTCCTTGGCGATGGTGGCAATCTGCTCGGCCACGAAGTAGGCGTCCTGCGGGTGCGCGTCGACGCGGATGGCGTCGTCGGCGCCAATGGCGAGGGCCTTGCGGATGTTGGGCTCAGTGTCGGCCTGGCCCACGTTCAGCACCGTCACGGTGCCGCTGCCGGCGGCTTCTTTCAGCTCGATGGCGCGGGTGAGGGCGTACTCGTCCCAGGGATTAATCACGAACTGCACCCCGGCCTTGTTGAACTCCTTGTTATCGGGCGTGAAGGCGATTTTGGTGGTCGTGTCGGGCACGTTGGAAATGCAAACCAGAAACTTCATCTAAGCGGGATTAGGGTGGCGAAATCAAAGAAAAAAGGCTGCATGCATAACAACCTTCGAAGCGCGTACAGGTTTTGACAGAAAACTACGGTTTGGGGCAAAGCCGCGAAAAAGCCGCAATTTTGCCCCAAAGGTAAACAAATCTCTCCGCCGAATGAACACTCCTGCCACCCGATTGCAGCAACTATTGGCCTTTTATGCCGACGACCCCACCGACGCCTTCACCATTTACGCCCTGGCGACCGAATACCGTGCCCAGGAACCCGAGCGTGCCTGGGAATTTTATCAGAAATTACTGGCTGAGCATCCCGGGTACGTGGGTACTTACTACCATGCTGGCAAGCTGCTCGAAGAGTTTGGCCGCAAGGATGAGGCCGAGCAGGTGTACCGCAAGGGCTTGGTAGTGGCCAAACAGGCCGGCCAGCAGCACGCCGCCAGCGAAATCCGCCAGGCGCTGAATAGCTGCCTGGGACTTGACTATGAGGATGAATAGCCGCTTCCGCGCTGCATAGATGGGTTTTGACGGTGTTACCGAGGTTGCTGCATCAGCTTGGCAGGTTAATCCCCTTAAAGTGGGCGGTTTGACCGGGATAAATTGATGCTTGTCGTTTTTTAAGAAATAATTATTTAAACTGCCGGAGTTTTGTATATCACTTAATCTATATAAATTCTGCGTATTTCTGGTTCTACCACCATGAAAAACTACCTGCAGACCATTCGCTTAGCTTTTCCCCGGGAACTAGTGCGGCACCTGGCCGCTCGGCTGGGAGAGCGCGAGAGTGCCGTGAGCAAGGCGCTGAAAGGAATGGTGCCGGTGGTGTTGTGCCAGATGGTGATTCGGATTGGGGATGGCGGGGGGCGGGAATTGTTTGCGCCCATCGTGAAGCCCGACTGGCCCGGAATTCGAAATATTCGGAACCAAACGGAAGTGCTGGCGCTGCTGGGCAGCGGCCCGAGCCACAGCGCGGCGCTGCGGGCCGGCGAGCAGATGCTGAGCCAGCTGTTCGGCACCGGCCGGGCCGAAATGGAAATGACGATGGGCGCCTACGCCCAGATTCGGCCCGCGTCGGTTATCAGCCTGTTGCAGCTGGTCATAGCGGTTGTGGCTGCGGGCCTAGGGCAATTTGCCACGAGGCAGCAGTTTAGCGCCGCGCGGCTGGGCGAGGAGCTGGGGACTGCCAAGAATAAAATTTACAACTGGTTGCCCGCCGACATGCCCCGCTGGCCCGGCTTTCGGCGCCGGGCCGCCGTGGAGTCGCCGCACGCGGTGTGGGCTGCCGAATTGGCGCGGCCTTACTGGGTGCTTGTGTTGATGGTGGCGGGAGCAGCGGTGCTGGCGCTGCTGGTACTGGGAGCGTTGGCAAATCCGGCCGGGCGGGGAGGCGGCGGCCTGCTGGCCACTGTTGCGGCCGACTCAGTACATTATGCCCCCGTGACCAGGCCCGACACGGCTGCTGCCGCATTGCCGTATACGATAAGCTTGCCAGTTACTTGGTGAAAGGTGTCGTTGACCGAGGAAACGGCCGGCTTCGTCGGATGAATTTCAGATTCATTTTATCCTCACGGAAGCCAGCCAAACTTTGTCAGGTAATCCAAGCCCTCCATGTTTCGCAACGTCCTTTTGCTGGTGCTGGCCCTCGCGGCCACCAGCAGTGTGCAGGCCCAGGTAGCAAGCCCCGTTGCTACTCCCACAGCTGCCACCCCTCTGCCCACGGCTACCGCCGATACTATTCGCCTGACGCTGCCGCAGGCCGAGCAGCAATTCTTCCAGAATAATCTGGCCGTCCTGGCTCAGCAGTACAACGTGACTGTAGCGCAGGCCCAGGCCGTGCAGGCCCGCCTGATTGATAACCCGACGCTGTATGTGGAACAGGATGTGCTGCGCCGCCGCATCGGCCGGCCCGTGGTGCCGGAAGGCACGCCCAACAACGAGGCCATTGTGACGGTGCAGCAGTTGTTTTCGCTGGCTGGCCGCCGCAAGGCCGCCGGCGCGGCGGCCCAGCAGGGTGCCGTGGTGGAGCAGTATAACCTGCAAGACCTGTTGCGCAACCTGCGCTACCAGCTGCGCACTACCTTTTACGACCTGTACTTCAAGCAGCGCACCCTGTCGACCTACGCTACGGAAATTGCCTCGCTCTCGCGCACGGTCGATTTGTACCAAACGCAGTTTGAGAAAGGCAACATTGCCCTGAAAGAGGTGATTCGCCTGCGGGCGTTCCTGTTCACGCTGCGCAGCGAGCGACAGGGGCTGCTCAACGACGTGGCTTCCGACCAAGCCGACCTTCACGTGCTACTGCGCGATGCGACCGGCAGCCAGTACGCGCCCCAGGCCGACCTGGCCCGCACCCGCGACCTGACCCTGAATGGCTACTCGGAGCAGGCCCTGATTGACACGGCCCTAGTGCGCCGCACCGACCTGAATGCCCGCCGCGCCACTCTGGAGCAGCAAAACCTGAACCTGAAGCTGCAGCAAAAGCTGGCCGTGCCCGACCTGGCCGTGGGCTACACCTACGATAAGGCGGGTTCCTACATCAACAACTACCAGGCCCTGACGCTGGGCATGGCCGTGCCCATCTTCAACCGCAACCAGGGCAACATTCAGGCGGCCAAGGCGCAGGTGGCCGGCAGCAAGCTACAGGTCGACCAGCAGCAGCTGGTGGTGCAGAGCGAAGTGCACCAGGCCTACCAGCTGGCGGCCCGCAACGACGAGCTGTTCCAGAATACTGACCGCGACACGGCGCCCTTCGCCCGGCTGATGGTGGGCATTGAGCAGAGCTACGCCAAGCGCATTCTGAGCGTGGTGGAGTACCTCGATTTTTTCGAGTCGTATAAAAACAACCTGGTGCAGCTGAATACCTTGCGGGCCAACCGCGTGCGGGCCTTCGAGCAGCTGAATTTTGCCGTGGGCAAACCGGTGTTCCGCGCCGACCAGTAGCTTTCTTAGCGGTTAGCTACTGGCAGGGGCCCTTAAGCAGGCCTGCGCTACTAGCTTTTCGGCCAACCCATTTCTTCCGTATCTCATCAAGCTAACGGCTAGCAGCTAGTAGCTAACAGCTCAACATAATGAACCGTCCTTTCCTGGCCTTGCTGGCCGCCGTGGCCCTCGCGGGCTGCTCCAAACCCGAAGTGAAAGAAGAAAAGAAGGAGGGCTTCCGCCTGTCCGACACCATGATGTCGCAGATTGTGCTCGATACCGTGCGCCTGCGCCCGGTGCAGGACGAGCTGGTGCTGACCGGCGAAATTGCCACCGACGGCGACAAAACCGTGAAAGTGTACCCGCTGGTGGGCGGCGTGGTGGAGCAGCTGAAAGTGCAGCTCGGCGACAAGGTGACCAAGGGCCAGGTACTGGCCGTCATCAAGTCGGGCGAGATTGCCGATGTGCAGAACCAGACCACTGCGGCTACGTCCGACCTCGACATTGCCCGCAAAAACCTGGCCGTGGCCGAGGACATGTTCAAGGCCGGCCTGAACTCGGAGCGCGACGTGGTGCTGGCCCGCGCCGAGGTGACCAAAGCCCGCGGCACGGTGGGCAAAAACGTGAAGCAGCTGAGCGTGTATGGCATCGGCAAGGATGGCATGTACGAGCTGCGGGCCCCGATTTCGGGCTTCATTACCGAGAAGAATGCGACGGACCACGAGCAGTTCAACAACGACAACGTGAGCAACCTGTTCACGGTGAGCGACCTAGACGATGTCTGGATTATGGCCAACGTGTTCGAGTCGGACATTTCGAAGGTGAAGGAAGGCTACTCGGCCGACGTGACTACGCTCAGCTACCCGGACAAGCATTTCCGGGGCAAGATTGACAAGGTTTTCAATGTGCTCGACCCCGACAGCAAGGTAATGAAGGTGCGGGTGCGCCTCGACAACCCCGGCTACCTACTCAAGCCCGAAATGTACGCCCAGGTGCGCGTCGAGAACACGGAAGGGGAGAAAGCCCTGGCCGTGCCCGCCAAATCGGTGGTGTTCGACAAGGACCGCAACTTCGTGATGGTGTACAAGGACCGCACCCACGTCGAAACCCGCCCTGTGACCATCAGCAAAACGGTGGGCGACTACAGCTACGTAACCTCTGGCCTCAAGCCCGGCGAGGTGGTGATTGCCAAAGACCAACTGCTGGTGTACGACGAGCTGAATGACTAGCTTTTGTTGAGCAATTAGCCGATGGCTGCTAGCCGTTAGCTTTTCTCAATATGTTGATTTTGTGATTGAAAAAGAAGCCTGCATTGCGGGTCAGGCCATGCCTTTGCCTATTAAAAAAGGCTATCAGCTAACGGCTAATAGCTAACAGCTAAAAAACAATGAATAAATTCATTCAAGGCATTATCGCCTTTTCGCTGAAGAACAAGGGCTTCGTGTTCCTACTCACGCTCGTCGTGATTGTGATGGGCGTGGTGAGCTACCGGAACACACCGATTGAGGCGTTTCCAGACGTGACGAACACCGAAATCACCATCATCACGCAGTGGCCCGGCCGCTCGGCCGAGGAGATGGAGAAGTTCGTGACCGTGCCCATCGAAATTGCCCTGAACCCGGTGCAGAAAAAGGCTTCGGTGCGCAGCACCACGCTGTTTGGCCTATCGGTGGTGAAGGTGATTTTTGACGATGGCGTGGACGACGCCTTTGCCCGCCCGCAGGTGAACAACCTGCTGCGCGAGGTGGATTTGCCCGACGGCATCACGCCCGACGTGCAGCCGCCCTACGGCCCCACCGGCGAAATCTATCGCTACACGCTGGAGAGCAAAACCAAAACCGTGCGCGAGCTCAAGACCCTGCAGGACTGGGTAATTGAGCGCAACCTGAAGGCTGTGCCCGGCGTGGCTGATGTGAACAGCTTCGGTGGCGAGGTGAAGGACTACGAAATCTCGGTGAACCCCGGCAAGCTGCAGGACCTCGGCCTCACGCCCCTCGACCTCTACAACGCTGTGCAGCGCTCCAACATCAACGTGGGCGGCGACGTGATAAATCAGGGCCAGCAGAACTACGTGGTGCGCGGTATCGGCCTGCTGAACAACATTTCGGACATCACCAACACGGTGATTAAGAACGTGAACGGCGTGCCCATTCTGGTGCGCGACGTGGCCAAAGTGACCGAAAGCGCCCTGCCCCGCCTGGGCCAGGTGGGCCGCGGGCTGGAGGACGACAAGCTCGAAGGCATTGTGGTGATGCGCAAGGGCGAAAACCCCTCGGAAGTCATTGCCCGCCTGCACGATAAGGTGGAGGAGCTGAACAGCAAAATCCTGCCGCCGGACGTGAAGATGAAAACCTTCTACGACCGCCAGCAGCTCATCGATTTCTCGACGGAGACGGTGATTCACAACCTGATGGAAGGCATTGTGCTGGTGACGCTCATCGTGTTCCTGTTCATGGCCGACTGGCGCACCACGGTGATTGTGTCGGTGATTATTCCGCTGGCGCTGCTGTTTGCCTTCATCTGCCTGCGCCTGCGCGGCATGAGTGCCAACCTGCTGAGCATGGGCGCCATCGACTTTGGTATCATCATCGACGGAGCGGTGGTGATGGTGGAAGGGCTGTTCGTGGCCCTTGACCATAAGGCGCACGAGCTGGGCATGGAGCGATTCAATAAGCTCTCGAAGCTCGGGCTGATTAAGAAATCGGGCCGCGACATGGGTAAGTCCATCTTCTTCGCCAAGGCCATTATTATCACGGCGTTGCTGCCGATTTTTTCCTTCGAGAAGGTGGAAGGCAAGGTGTTCAGTCCGCTGGCCTGGACGTTGGGCTTCGCCCTGCTGGGCGCGCTCATTTTCACCCTGACGCTGGTGCCGGTGCTGGTGAGCATTCTGCTGAAAAAGGATGTGCGCGAGAAGGACAACTTCTTCGTGCGGGCCGTGAACAACGGCGCCAACCGCTTCTTCCGCTTCACCTACGCCCGCAAAACGGCTACGCTCATCATTGCCTTCGCCGTCACGGCCGTGGGGCTGTACTCGTTCTCGTTCCTAGGCTCGGAGTTTCTGCCGGAGCTGAATGAGGGCTCGATTTACGTGCGGGCGCAGTTGCCGCTGAGCATCAGCCTGGAATCATCGAATGAGCTGTGTAACCAGATGCGGCGCGACTTCCTGAGCTTCCCCGAGGTGAGCGACGTGGTGAGCCAGACCGGCCGCCCCAACGACGGCACCGACCCCACGGGCTTCTATAACAACGAGTTTCTGGTGCAGCTGAAGCACACGCCGGAAGTGGAGAAGAAGATGAAATCGAAGGCTTACCGCGAAGACCTGGTGGAGCGCATGAAGGCCAAGCTCGACAAGTTTACGGGCGTGGATTTCAACTTCTCGCAGCCCATTACCGACAACGTGGAGGAAGCCGCCTCGGGCGTGAAAGGCTCGATTGCGGTGAAGATTTACGGCACCGACCTGCCCACCCTTGAAGCCAAAGCTCGCGAGGTGTACGAGATATTGAAGAACGTGAAGGGCATCGACGACTTGGGCGTGCTGCGTAACATCGGCCAGCCCGAGTTCCACGTCGACCTCGACGAGCGCCGCATGGCCAGCTACGGCGTGAATAAGTCGGACGCCGCCGCCGTGCTCGAAATGGCCGTGGGCGGCAAGGAGGCCACCCAGCTCTACGAAGGCGAGCGCAAATTCCCCATCCGGGTGCGCTACGAGCCCCAGTACCGCCAGACGCCCGCCGAAATCGCGGCCCTGATGGTGCCCACGCAGTCGGGCAAAACCATTCCGCTTTCGGAAATCGCCAACATCGGCTCCGTGACGGGCCCGAGCCTGATTTACCGCGACGACAACCGCCGCTTCGCCGCCGTGAAATTCTCCATCCGCGGCCGCGACATGGGCTCCACCATCAAAGAAGCCCAGGAAAAAGTGAACCGCCACGTGAAGCTGCCCGCCGGCTACGAGCAGAAGTGGACCGGCGACTTTGAGAACCAGCGCCGCGCCACGCAGCGCCTCGCGCAGGTGGTGCCCATCTCGCTGGGGCTCATATTCTTCATCCTGTTCGTGCTGTTCAGCAACCTGAAGGATGCCGGACTGGTGCTGCTCAACGTGCCGTTTGCCATCATCGGCGGAATTGCGGCGCTGCTCATCACGCACACCAACTTCTCGATTTCGGCCGGCATCGGCTTCATCGCGCTGTTTGGTATCTGTATTCAGAACGGCGTGATTCTCATCTCCGTGTTCAAGCACAACCTCGTGCTCAAGCATTCGCTCGACCACAGCATCAACGAAGGCGTGATTTCGCGGGTGCGCCCCGTGGTGATGACGGCCCTCATGGCCACCATCGGCCTGATGCCGGCAGCCATCTCCACCGGCATTGGCTCGGAAACGTCGAAGCCCCTGGCCATCGTGGTTATTGGCGGGTTGATTACGGGTACCATCCTCACGCTCTTTGTGTTCCCGCTGGTGTTCGAGCGCTTCTACCGGAGCGAGCACACCAAGTACGTACCGCTGCCCGGCGAGCCCGGCTACGTAGAGCCGGTGGCTGCGCACTGAGGTAGAGACGCATAATTGCGTCTCTATAATTACTCCTCACTTAAATAGCCCGCTGCCTCATCAGGCAGCGGGTTTTTTTGTGTCCGGCGCTTCATTCAACACTCATGGATTACTCATCAACTTTTCACCAAATTCTCATAAACAGTCCCATCTGCTCCGCTTTTTCGCCCATCCCACCCTGGCATGAATAAATTTATATCCGGCATCGTTGCCTTTTCGCTGAAGAACCGCTTCTTCATCTTCTTCATGACGGCGCTGCTGGTGGCCGGAGGCAGCTACAGCTACATGCACACGCCCATTGAGGCGTTTCCGGACGTCACGAACACGCAGATGATTATCGTGAGCCTCTGGCCCGGCCGCTCGGCCGAAGAGGTGGAGCGGTTCGTGAGTACGCCGATTGAGGTGGCCATGAACTCGGTGCAGATGAAGAGTAATATGCGGAGCATCAGCATGTTCGGGCTGTCGGTGCTCAAGATAAACTTTGAGGACAACGTGGAAGATTTCTTCGCCCGGCAGCAGGTGAACAACCTGCTCAGCGGCGTGAACCTGCCTGCCGGCTGCGACTCGCACGTGCAGCCGCCCTACGGCCCCACGGGCGAGATTTTCCGCTACACGGTGCAGAGCCGCACCGGCCGCAGTACCAACGAGCTGCTCGCCATTCAGGACTGGACGGTGGAGCGGCAGCTGAAATCGGTGCCCGGCGTAGCCGACATTGCGGCCTTCGGCGGCACGCGCAAGGTGTACGAAATCAGCGTGAACCCTGCGATGCTGGCCAAGTACGACATGACGCCACTGGAGGTGTTCGAGGCCGTGCAGAAGTCGAACATGAACGTGGGTGGCGACGTGATTGAGAAGAACTCGCAGAGCTACGTGGTGCGCGGCATCGGCCTGCTCACCAAGCCGGAAGACATTGGCAATATCATAGTCAAGGATATTAACAACGTGCCCGTGCTGGTGCGCAACGTGGCCCAGGTGAAGGAAAGCAACGCCCCGCGCGTGGGCCAGGCCGGACTTGATGACCAGAGCGACGTGGTGGAGGGTATCGTGATTATGCGCAAGGGTGAGAATCCTGCCGAGGTGCTGGGCCGCGTGAAAGCCAAAATCGCCGAGCTCAACGAAAAGGTGCTGCCCAACGACGTGTACCTCAAAACCTTCTACGACCGCGACGTGCTGATGGACCACTGCACGCACACCGTCATCCACAACCTGATTGAAGGTATTGTGCTGGTCACGCTGATTGTGCTGCTGTTTATGGCCGACTGGCGCACCACGCTCACGGTGGGCGTGGTGGTACCGCTGGCGCTGCTGTTTGCCTTCGTGTGTTTGCGGCTGAAGGGTATGAGTGCCAACCTGCTTAGCATGGGCGCCATCGACTTCGGCATCATCATCGACGGGGCCGTGGTGATGGTGGAAGGCATCTTCGTGGTGCTCGACCACAAAGCCGAGAAGGTGGGCATGAAGAAGTTCAACAAGCTCGCCAAGCTGGGCCTGATTCGCAAAACCGGGGGCGAGCTGGGCAAGGCCATCTTCTTCTCCAAACTGATTATTCTGACCTGCCTGCTGCCCATTTTCGCCTTCGAGAAAGTGGAAGGCAAGATGTTCAGCCCGCTGGCCTACACGCTCGGTTTTGCGCTGGTGGGGGCGCTCATCCTCACCCTCACGCTGGTGCCGGTGCTGTGCTCGCTGCTGCTGAACAAGAACGTGAAGGAGCGGCACAATCTCATTGTAACATTCTTCGATACCATTGTTACCAAGGCGTTTGGCTTCACCTACCGCCACAAGCTGCTGAGCTTCGGCGTGACGTTGGCCGTGGTGGTGGCAGGGCTGTACTCGTTCAAATTCCTGGGCTCAGAGTTTCTGCCCGAGCTGAACGAGGGCGCGCTGTGGGTGGAAACCAAGCTGCCCATGTCGTCGTCGCTCACTGAAACCAACAAGATGGCAGCCAACTATCGCCGCATCCTGCGCTCGTTCCCGGAGGTGGTGTCGGTACTCTCGCAAACCGGCCGCTCCAACGACGGTACCGACCCCTCGGGCATCTACTACGTGCAGGCGCAGGTCAACCTCAAGCCCAAGGAGGAGTGGAAGCGAAACATCACGAAGGAGCAGCTGATTGATGAGATGGACGCCAAGCTGAAGGAGTACCCCGGCATCATCTTCAACTACTCGCAGCCCATCATCGACAACGTGGAAGAAGCCGTGGCCGGCATCAACGCCGCCTTGGCCGTGAAGATTTTCGGCAATGACCTCAAGGAGCTCGACGGCAAGGCCAATGAGGTGATGAAGGTGCTGAGCAACGTGCGCGGCGTGAAGGACCTGGGCATTCTGCGCAACCTGGGGCAGCCCGAAATGAGCGTGCGCCTCGACCAGACCCGCATGGCCGCCTACGGCGTGCAAACCGCCGATGCCCAGACTGTGGTGGAAATGGCCGTGGGCGGCAAAGCGGCCACCCAGATTTACGAGGGCGAGCGCAAGTTCGACGTAACGGTGCGCTACCCCAAGCAGGACCGCGACACGGAGGGCAAAATCGGCGAGCTGCGCGTGCCCACCATCCGCGGCGGCAAAGTGGCGCTCAAGGAAATCGCCGACATCGGCACCAGCAACGGCCCGGCCTTCGTGTACCACGATAACGGCCAGCGCTTCATCGCCGTGAAATTCTCCATCCGCGACCGCGACATGGGCTCGACCATCGCCGAGGCGCAGAAGAAAATGGACCAGACAATAAAACTCGGCAAGGGCTACCGCATCGAGTGGGCCGGCGAGTTTGAGAACCAGGTGCGGGCTACCAAGCGGCTCAGCCAGGTGGTGCCGGTGTCGCTGGTCATCATTTTTATCCTGCTGTTCATCACCTTCGGCAACGGCAAGGATGCCGCGCTGGTGCTGGCCAACGTACCGTTTGCCCTCATCGGTGGTATTGCGGCGCTGCACATTACAGGCGTCAATTTCTCCATCTCGGCTGGCATTGGCTTCATCGCGCTGCTGGGTATCTGTATACAGAACGGGATTGTGCTCATCACCGTGTTCAAGGAAAATCTGCGTAAGAAGCTCAGTCTGGCCGAAAGCCTGCGCCTGGGCGTGGCCTCGCGCGTGCGCCCCGTGGTGATGACGGCCCTCATGGCCATGATTGGCCTGTTCCCGGCGGCCCTCAGCACCGGCATCGGCTCCGAAACCCAGAAGCCGCTGGCCATCGTCGTCATCGGCGGGCTGGTGACGGCCACGGTGCTCACGCTGCTGATTTTCCCGCTCATCTTCGCTTTCTTCTACCGCGAGATGAACCAGAACGGCCCGGCCCCGAAGCGCCGGAAGCGGCAGCCGGAACTGGTGGGGGCGTAGCGCGAGAACGTTGTAGAGACGCAACATTTTGCGTCTCGTCGTTGCTGACGTTGTTTGGTTGTTTATGCGAACGGCGCGGCTCCGGTTGTTCAACGACGAGACGCAAAATGTTGCGTCTCTACATCGTTCAACGGCGGCGCACCTTATTCAGCAGTTCCACGACTTCCGGCGCAGTCCCGGTCAGCAGTACCCCGGCCGTGTACAGTACGGTGAGCACACCGCCGCGCAGGAGCAGGGTGAGGAAGGCGTGGCCGGTGTCAGGCAGCACCCAGGCGGCAAAACCAGCCCCCGCCGCCACGGCCAGAATGCGCACCGTGCTGGCATCGAAAGGCTGCATGCCGTAGCTGCGCCACACAAACCAGGTGCGGACCGTGTTGATGCCTACCAGCGCGATGCAGTAGGCCAGGGCCGCACCTTCCAAGTCGAACAGCGGGATGAGTACCCAGTTGAGCATAACTACGGCGGCGGCCAGTGAGACATTGAACACCAAATCGAAGCGGTAGCGCGGCGACGTGGCTACGATGATGCTGTTGACGCCCGTGATGCCGTCGAACAGCCGGCCGGCCAGCAGCAGCAGCACTGCCCCGGTGCCGGCCGCGTACTCGGGCCGGTGAATGAGGCCGTAGATGAAGTCGAGGTTTAGGCCAATGCCCAACGCCAGGTAGCAACCCAGCAATGTGTTGATGCGGGTGCTACGGCGGTAGAAATCGGCCATCTTGGCCATGTTGCCTTCTTTCCAATACTCGGCAATCAGCGAGAAAGCCGTTTTGTAAAGCGCCCGGAAGGGTAGCACCAGGGCAGTGCTCACATTGGTGGCAATTAGGTAGATACCGGCCGCCGCCAGGCTGACTTTGGTGCCCACCATTAGGCTGTCGATGTTGAGCAGAATAGTACCCGAGATGTTGCTCAGCAGCACGAAGGCTCCGAAGCCCAGCATCTCGCGCAGCGGCTTGATGCGAAGCGCCGCCCGCGTGGGACGCAGGTGCAGCTCGCCGATAGCCGCCAGATAAACGGTCAGCAGCACGGCTACCACCGCATAGGCTCCCACGTAGGTCAGCACGAAGCCGTGGAAACTGATAACCCCTTGGCTATAAGCAATGGCTGCGCCCACCAGCATCAGCCGCAGCAGGATTTCTTGGCAGAACGACGAGAAGGAGGTATGGTAGAGCGAGCGCAGGTAGGCGTCCTGCAGCGTACCCAGCATGATGCAGCCCGCCAGCGCAATGGCCGCCAGGTAATGCGGCGAAAGGAGGGCCGCATCGCCCGTGCTGTAGCAGCGTAGCAGCAGCGGCTTGCCCACCAGCAGGGCCAGCGCCACCACCATCAGCCCCAGCAGCGGCGGCCCCAGCAGCAGCGGAAAGAAGCCTGCGTGGTTGCGCCCCTGGTTCCGGAAAAACGGAAAGTATCGGATGCCCATGTTGGCAAACCCGAACGAGGCCACCTGCGCACCAATTGTAGCCAGTGGTAGTAACACACTGGCCGTGAGGCCAATCTGAGCCGGTGAGAGCAGGCGCGGCAGCACCAGAATGGTATTGGCAAAGCCGATGGCCAGGCCGACGTAGGAAATCAGGGTGTTGCGGATGCCCTGGCGTTGAACGATACCCAAACAGTAAGCTGGTAAATGAGTAATTGCGCAAAGGTTACTTCAGCCTGCCTGCTGGAAATGATGCAAGCGAAAGCAAGTGCTACGCGCCGCAAAGGTCGGCTACAATCTGGCTTCCGGTGCAGAAAGCCGCGCCGCGGGCCTGCAGGTACTGCATAATTTCGGCAAACTGCCGCGGCCCCGTCACAAGGTTGGCCGGGTCGAAATGGTCGTTGTGCCAGAGGATGCCGGCCACGCCGCCGAACTTCTCCATCTCGGCCAGCATGGGCCGCAGTGCGGGCAGGATTTCCTTGGCCTGCAGCTGTAAGTAGTTCGGGTGGTGCAGCGTAGCATCCATCACCTGAAGTGGAATTTCAAGAAAGGAGTGGGGTTGCCCCCGGCTGAAATCGAACGGAAAAAACGGGTGGCAGTACGAATGCCGAAAGCCGAAATGCTCGGCAAAGCCCAAGGTGGCATCGTAACGCAGGCCGGCCATTTCCAGCGCCTCCAGCCGCGTGGGCGTTTGGCGGGGCTCCCAGCGCAGGTAGTGAAACCGGATGCCGGCGGCAGGCACCGCCATCATTTCGCTGTGTTCCGTCGCAAGTCGGGCCAAGTCGGTGGCGGTGCCGATGCTGCCATGCAGCGCCAGCTCGAAACCCTGAGAAGCCAGCTGAATGAAACGTTGCCGTAAGGGCCGGTCAATTCGGTAGTCGGCGTTGGGCGTGCCGTCGGCACCGGGCCGGTGCTCGGGCAGGATGAAGAATGTGGAGCGCGCCCCATAGCGGGCCACAGTAGCCGCTACGGCTTCGAGGTTGTCCCAGGCGTCGGGCCGCGTCAGCCGACGCCACAGCCGCTGGCCGAAGCGCAGGAGGCGACCCGCTTTCAGGTCGGCCTTAGCCGGCGCTTTCCAGGAGCTGCGCAGCTCGTCGATGTCGTGGCTGATAAAAGCGGCGAAGGGCGCGGTGCCGGCCCAGCGGCGGGGCCGTAGCGGCTGGCCGGTGACGTGCTCCACGGCCGCCCGTAGTACGTCGAAATAGTAGTTCACCACGGGCAGCGCCACGAAGCCGTAGCGCTGCTGCACGCTCACCGCGTAGGGGAAGCGGCCGTGCCGGTCGCGGGCATCGGAGAAGTATTCTTGCCAGCCGCTGAGCAGGTAGAAGGCGGCCGAGATGAGGTCGGCACTGATGCGGCAGCGGCCGGGCTCCCGGTGGAGCAGCGGTGCGGCGGGTTGGGTATCGAAGAAAAAAGGCACTTGCTGGCCCGCCCACTCCCGGTAGTTCGGAGCCGCCGGGTAGGGCTGGGTACCTTGGAAAAAGTCTCCTGTCGCATCGGCAACTTCAATGGGAGGTTGATTGTCGGCGTAGCCAATCAGGCCTTGCGGTATCGCCTCGTAGGCCAGCGCAAAATGGCGCAGCACATAGCTTAACCGCGTAGCAACCGACACCGGGGCGGCGTCAATGGGCGGTAGAAAAGACGATGAAGCAATAGCTGGCATTGAGCTAAAAGTAATCGAATATCAGCTATTTGCAGCTACTTCATTCAGCCAGTCATTCAGGATACTGGCGGTGCGCTCGCGGCTGTGTCCTTCGTCGGGCGTGCCGAGGGTGGCGTTGTAATAATTGGCGCGCTGGTAGAGGTCGGCGGGCTTGTGATGGGCATAGCGGCGCAGGGCGGCGGCCAGCTCGGTGGGGCTGTTGGCGCGCTCCACCAGGCCGCGGGCAGTGTAGCCGTAGTAGTCGTCGGTGAGCGGGTTGGCGGCGAAGCGGAAGTAGATGCTGGCCACGTTGAGCATCACGGCTTCGAGGTGAGTGGAGGTGTCGGCGGCCACCAGCGCGTCCTGCCGCAGCGAGTGCACCAGCGTCCAGCCCAGCGCCCGCGTGAGAGCGGGCGAAACGAAATTCTCAAGCGCGGTCATCGTCGTCAGAATTAGGGGTGGAATTTTGGATTTCAATGTCATTGAGCAGGCGGCGGATTTGCGCCAGCTCGTCGGCCGACGTCTGGCGACTACCCAGGGCCTGCATCACCAGCTTCAGGGCCGAACCGCCGAAAGTGGCATCCACGAACTTGTCGAGGAGCAGGTTCTGGGTTTCCTGCTCGCGCACCGCGGCCCGGTACACGTGGCTGCGGTCGGCATCGTCGCGCCGCACCAAGCCCTTTTCCAGCATCAGCTGGCAAATCTTGAGCGTGGTGGTGTAGCCCACCTCCGCCTGCCGGCGCTGGCTCAGGTGGTCGTTGATGGCCCGCACGGTGGCGGGCCCGTGCTGCCAGAGCACGTGCAGGATTTCCAACTCGGAATCCGTAGGTTTGGGGGGCGGTGCTTTGCTCATGTCGAAAGATACGAGTTATTACGAACTATTTCGTAGAACAGAACAAAGATTATACGAACAGCTTCGTAGTTGCAAGACATACGTACGAAATTATTCGTACAAATACACAAACAAGCTTTAATTCATTGATTTAAAGCCGTATAATTTTTATCCAAGTACCCGAATATTGCTGCGAGCACTATGCTTTAGCACTCACTTCGCTTTTTAAGCCCGCCCGGTCTGTCGGCCACATGCTGCTTAAGGCGGATTTACCTCGTGCTGCACCAATCGGCGGATTCAGTTCACCGACGAGACGTCAGAATGCATCTCTACTCCGTTTCGCAGGTTTTACACCCAGCACTAGCAGCATCTGCGTCTGGGGCGGGCATCGCTCACCGGAAGACGCGAAGTGTCGCGTCGCTACAGCGGCTGCTCGCGGCGCTTCGTGAGCGTGACGCGCGCGCGCTGGCAGATGCCGCCCAGCGGCGGATTGAACTTGCTGACGCTGATTTTCACCTTGCGCACGCCGGGCAGCTCGGCCACAATGCGGTCGAGCACGCGGTGGGCTACGTGTTCTAGCAACCGGGCGGGGGCGCGCATTTCCTCGGCCACGAGGCGGTAGAGGACTTCGTAATTCACCGTTTGCTGCAGCTTGTCGGACTCACCAGCGGCCAGCAAATCGGTTTTGATGTAGAGGTCGACGCCGTATTTATTGCCGATTTTCTGCTCCTCGTCATAGTAGCCGTGGAAAGCAAAAAACTCCAGCCCTTCGAGTGCGATTTGGCCCATGTGGTGAAGTGGTGAGGTGGTGAATTGGTGAGGTGGTGAATTAGCGAGCGTCGAAATAAGTCCGCCAGCCATTGTACCGCCGCAAAGGTCGGGGCTTAAAAACGGAAAGCCCGTCCGAAGACAGGCTTTCCAATTGTCTTGCGCCGAAAAGTCAACGCAATCCATCAAATCTGTTAACTCTGCGGTCTAGATTTCATCAAAGAAGGACTTCTCTGCTACTGCCGTTTCGGCGGGTGCGGCAGCGGCCATACCGGGCTGGCCGGGATGCGTTACGGGTGCAGGCTGGCTGATTTCGGGCTGGCTCGGCGCGATGGGCTGAATGTCGGGCGCGGCGGGCTGCACGTAGGGCGGGTTGGGCTCGGGC
>NZ_BAAGZM010000012.1:0-23836 GCF_054778495.1 Hymenobacter agri | reverse complement strand
CCCGGAAGGGCGTGCTGGCCGTGCCCAGTCAGCAGGAGCGCAACCGTCGGATGAAGCAGCTGGCCCGCGTGGCGCAACTCACTCGCCCCTTCGTGCGGGTGCAGTACGTGCGCGGCGAGGCCACCGAGGAAGTCCTGCCCCTCTACAAAGTCATCACCACGCACACGGCCCGGCACACCGGCGCCGACCTGCTCATGCTCGGCAGCGGCGGCGACTCAAACCTAAAGGAGAAAGCGCTGGGGCACGCCAGCGTGTACGGGCACGATTCGCTCGAGCGCTACGGCCCGGCGCTGCTGCGGGCGTGGGAGAATGCACTGGGTGCACCCGGGAAAAATGCACCCACTTTGGCCGAGGCGGTGCACTATGCGGCACCGAGCACGAATGGGGGCGGGATGATAATCCGGCGGGTTTCTTATCGCTGAATCCCGCCCGTTAGCGAAAGGCTGACACCGAGTGGGCCCACGAAAAACCCCGTTTCTGAAGCAGAAACGGGGTTTTTTATTTGTCGGGGTATGGATAGGGGTATAATACATTTTACTGTGTTTCCTAGTGGTTTACACAAAAAAACACTTTTCCTGCCTTTGTCCAGTGGGCTAAAATATTTTCAAGAAAAAATCTGCTCCTGTCCTTGTTAACATAAAACGGAGCCTACTTTAGCATCACCAACAGGGTACATTTCGCCAGGTGACCAGGTTCCGCATCAGGTGTTGGGACGGTCAGTTTGCTGCGACTTGGCTAATTTCTACGATTGAGGTGGTCTAGGCAAGCCGGACAGAAGAGGGAGGTATATTTCTTCTGTTAAGGCAACCAAAATCAGCGGGTCGTCGCCCGACAAACGACGCAAATACGGCGAGGCCTTCAAGACCGAGGCGCTGCGCCTGACCGGCGAAAGCCGCAGCACGCAGGCCGCCGCGCAGCAACTGAATATCAGCCACGAGCTGCTCTGCCGCTGGCAGCAAGCGTAGCTCGTGGCCGCAGTAGGCAGCCGCGGCCCGGAAGTACGGGGTCCTGCGCGCTCGGCTCGACCGGGCCGAGCAGGAGCTCGATATTTAAAAAAAGCCTCGGTCAGCGCCTGCTGGAAGCGCAGGCTCGGCCAGCCGAATCGGTGAACACCTACGAGCACATCACCCGGCGTGCGGCCTATGTGCCCGTGCATCAGCTCTGCCACGTGTTGCGCGCGGCCCCGGCCGCCTACTAGGTCTGGGAGCGCCACCGACAGGTACCACCCGCCAAGCCCGACTGGCAAGTCGTAGTTCGCAAGGTGTTTGCCTACCACAGCCAGCGCTACGGCACGCGCCTGCTACGGGCCGAAGTGCAGGGCGGCCACGCGGTGGGCCGCTGGCGCATCTACCGCGTGCTTAAAGTCCACGGCTTGCGGGCCTAGCAGCCGCGCTCGTTTGTGCCGCGTATCACTGATTCCGACCCGAGTCTGGGTGGCTACATCACGTACCTGCCCCGCCAGGGCGGCGGCTGGCTCTACCTGGCCGTGTAGCTCGGCCGGTGCTCGCGCAATATTGTTGGCTGGGATATGCGCGACACGATGCCCGAAGCCTTGGTCAGCGAGGCCCTGCGTCGTGCCCTTGTGGTGCGCCGCCCGCCGGCCGGGCTTAACCAGGGCAGTCAGTACACAGCTACCCGCTTCAAAGCCCTAGTGGCCCAACACGGCGCCCAGCAAAGCATGAGCCGGCGCGGCAACTGCTACGATAAAAGCCCACGCCGAATGGTTCTGGAGCCACTACCAAGCTGAGTTACTTGACGGCGGTAGCTTCCCCGGTCTGCCCGAAGCCAGGCTCGAAATCAGCCACCACATCGCCTATTACAACACCGAACGGTGGCATTCTTCGCTTGGCTACCTTGCTCCAAACCACTTCAAAACCCATCTTCAAACAACGTCCCAATGGTGTCCGGCTTAGCTAGGCAACCTTTCGGGCGCAGGGTCCAGGAGCCGGTTGGCCAGCACGGCCAGTAGCACACCAGCCAGCGGGGCGGCCACGTATACCCAGGCCGCGGTAAGATTCCCGCTGAGCAAAGCCGGGGCGAGTGAGCGCGCGGGGTTCATGGATGCCCCGCTGAGCGGGCCGCCCACCAACGCTTCCAGTCCTACGGTAGCGCTAATGGTCAGGCCCACCAGTAAGCCTTGCTCGTAGTAGCTGGACGTAACGCGCAGGATGATGAGCATCAGCCAGAAAGTGAGACCGAGCTCCACCCCAAAAGCCTGCGTGGCACTGTGGGCGGGAAGCGTGGCGCCCAGCGACGAGCCGGGGGCGGCCAGCAGCCACACCGCTCCGCTGCCCAGGAACGCTCCCACCAGCTGCGCCAGCACGTAGGGCAGCACCCGGCGGCCCGGGAAGCGCCCGGCGGCCCAGAAGCCGATGGTCACGGCCGGGTTGACGTGTGCCCCACTTACGTGCCCGAGGCCCTGGATGATGATGAGCACGATAAGTCCGAAGGCGGCGGCTACCCCGCCGTGGCCCAGGTTGTGCACCTGCTCGTCGACCACCACTGCACCCGTCCCAAAAATCAGCAGAAAGGCCGTGCCGATTACTTCGGCCAGCAGGCATTGGCGGAGGGTCGGCGTCATGCAGGCAGCCCCTTGCAGGGCCTGAAAGGTGAGTGCCCGTGCGGGCGACTGAGTACGAAAAAAAGACTGCTGATATCGGCAGCGGCTAAGCTACCGTGCCTCCGCAACTGGAGCCCGCGCCGGCCGTGCAGCCGTAGCAGTGTTGGTTCACCACGATGGGCCGCTGGGCCAGGGCCGCTGCGTCGAAGTCGCGGATGTGCTGGCTGGGGCTGGCCACGTGCAGGTCCAGCATCTGGTTGAAGTCGCAGTCGTAGAGGCCGCCGTCCCAGCCCACCGAAATGGTGTCGCGGCACATCACACCCGCCGCCGCCGTGGGGTTAAAGGCGTTCACCAGCTTCTCCATGTAGCCCGCGTAGTTGCCCGATTCAACCAGATAGTCGAGGAAGCGGCTCACCGGCAGGTTGGTGATGGCAAACAGGCTGTTGAACACGATGCCGTGGTCTTTGAGCAGGGCCTGCTTGAACTGACGCTCCAGCGCGGCCTGCGGGCCGGGCATGAACGCCCCCGCCGGATTGTACACCAGGTTCAATACCAAGCCGCTGCCGGGCTGCCCGTAGCCCACGGCGTTGAGCATCTTCAGCGCCTTGATAGAGTCGTCGAACACGCCGTCGCCGCGCTGGCGGTCGGTTTTATCCGCCGAATAGAAGGGCAGCGAGCTGACCACCTCCACGCCGTGCTTTTTGAAGAACCCGGGCAGGTCGTGGTACTTCTTGTTAGCCACGATGATGGTGAGGTTGCAGCGTACCAGTACCTTGCGGCCCAGCGCCGTAATCTGCTCCACAAACCAGCGGAAGTCGGGGTTCATTTCGGGGGCCCCGCCGGTGAGGTCCACGGTCGGAATATCGGTTTGGGCCAGCGCGTCGAGGCAGAGCTGCATCGTTTCGCGGGTCATGATTTCCTTGCGGTCCGGCCCGGCGTCGACGTGGCAGTGCTTGCACACTTGGTTGCACATCTTGCCCACGTTGATTTGCAGCACCGCCGGCGCCACCGGCCGCAATGGAAACAGGCTCGCCTCACGCATCTTTTGCTGAAAGGGCGGCAGGTGCAGCACGTCCACCACTTCCTGGCGCAGCACGGTGAGCTGAAAAGCTGAATCGGCGAGCCGATTGCCGGTGGCTTTGAGGGATTTTATCATGAGGGGCAGACAATGAGGCTACGGAGCAAAAGAATGCTCAGGATGACAATGCGGCTTTCTAAACAGCTTCAACAAATTCCGACAATCAACCAGCTACATCGACAACTCCTTGACTTTATTCATCATCTGCACGCCGTGCACCAGGGTGGCGCCGCCGCGGATGGCGGCCGCCACGTGCACCGCTTCCATCATTTCGGGCTCGGTGCAGCCTTTTTCCAGGGTGTCGGCCGAGTAGGCGTCGATGCAGTAGGGGCACTGCACGGCGTGGGCCACGGCCAGGGCAATGAGAGATTTCTCGCGGGCCGTGAGGGCACCTTCGGCAAACACGGCCCCGTAATAAGCGAAGAATTTGTCGGCAAACTCTTTCTGAAACTCGCCGATGTTGCCGAATTTCTTGAGGTCGGCGGGGTTGTAATACGTTTCCATAAAGGGGATTTTACTGAATTACGAAAAAAGAACTGCGGGCAGATTGCCGCGGCCTACTCGTAGAAGTGGCGCATTCGCGCTGGGAAGTTAGCACCACTCAGCCGCCCAGCCGCGGCCGCAGCGCGTGCACCACCTGAATAAGGCAGCCCAGGACCGAAATTTTTGCCCGCGCAGCAAGCCGAGCCGCCTGGCATACCGCTGAAGGCTGAAATGGAAAAGATAAACGTGACGCTGCCTTGCGCCTCGATGAGGAGGGGCCGCGCTGCTTTGAGCGGGTACGCTACGCCGTACGCGTGGCTGTTGAGCCGCTGCCGAAACACCTCCGGCTGCAAATCGGCATAAAAATCGGCATAGTAGGCCCACTGGCAATCTTTCGGGCGGCAATATCTCGTAGGTTGCTTCAGTGAATAAGCTCATGAAAACCTCAATCCTGGCCGCCCTGGTGCTGGCGGCTGGCCAACTCCCCGCCGTGGCTAACTTCAACCCGGCACCCGCGCCCGCTCACACCCTGGCCGCCACCGGGACGCCGGTTGACCACAGCGCCTACGACAAGCTGCTCAAAAAGCACGTCACGGCGCAGGGCTTGGTTGATTACAAAGGATTCAAGGCTGATGAAACGGCCTTCAACCAGTACCTGGCCCTGCTGAGTAAAAACCCGCCGGCCGGCAACTGGAGCAAAGCCGACCAGATGAGCTACTGGATTAATGCCTACAATGCGTATACCATCCGCCTCATTCTCGACCACTATCCGGTGCAGAGCATCAAGGATATTGGCTCCAAAATCAAGATTCCGTTCGTAACCACCCCGTGGGCGGCCAAATTCTTCAGCATTGGCGGCGAGAAGATGAGCCTCGACCACATCGAGCACGGCATTTTGCGCAAGAAGTTTGACGACCCACGCATCCACTTCGCCCTGGTGTGCGCCTCCATCTCCTGTCCGCGCCTGCGCAACGAGGCCTACGTGGGCTCCCGCCTCAGCGCGCAGCTCGACGACCAGGGGCGCGACTTCCTGAACAACCCGGCCAAGAATAAAATCAGTAAGTCCGCAGCCCAGCTCTCGAAGTATTTCGACTGGTACAAGGGCGACTGGCAGAAAAATGGCCAGTCAGTGGCAAAGTGGGTCAACCGCTACTCGACTACCAAGATGGACGATAACATTAGGATTTCCTACCTGGACTATAATTGGAACCTGAACAAACAGTAATCTGGCCGTAGCTTCGCCCACCACGCGATTTCACTTCCCTTTTCTTCATGAGTTACCTCGAAACCACCGCCAACGTGTACCGCCAGGCGGCCCAGGAGCCCCAGGTGGGCCTGTGCTGCACCACCAACCCCGTGTGGCAACTGCCCGGGCTGAGCATTCCGTCACGTATGCTGAGTATGAACTACGGCTGCGGCAGCACCGTGAATCCGCGCGACCTCACCAACAGCCCCACCGTGCTCTACGTGGGCGTGGGTGGCGGCATGGAGCTACTGCAATTCGCCTACTTCAGCCGCCGGCCCGGGGCGGTGATTGGCGTGGACGTGGTGAGCGAAATGCTCGATGCCTCGCGCGAAAACATGCAAACGGCCGCCGAGCAGAACGACTGGTTCCGGCCGGAATTTGTGGACTTGCGCGCCGGCGATGCGCTGCACCTGCCTGTAGCCGACGAAAGCGTGGACGTAGCCGCCCAAAACTGCTTGTTCAACATCTTCAAAACCGACGACCTGAAGCGCGCTTTGCAGGAAACCTATCGGGTGCTCAAGCCCCACGGCCGCCTCGTGATGTCGGACCCTACCTGCGAGCAGCCCATGAGCGACGAGCTGCGGGCCGACGAGCGCCTGCGCGCCCTTTGCCTCACCGGCTCGCTGCCCCTGCAGGAGTACCTCAACATGATAACCGAGGTGGGCTTCGGCACCGTGGAGGTGCGCGCCAGGCGCGCCTACCGCGTACTCTCGCCGCAGCACTACGCTACCGATGAGCTGATTTACATCGAGAGCGTGGAGGTGTGCGCCATCAAGGACCCCATGCCGGCCGACGGGCCCTGCATTTTTACGGGCCGCACGGCCATCTACTACGGCGCCGACGAATATTTTGACGACCAGAAAGGCCATGTACTGCTGCAAAACCAGCCGTTGGCCGTCTGCGATAAAACGGCCGGCGCCCTGGCGGGCCTGGGCCGCGAAGACATCTTCATCTCGCCCTCAACCTACCACTACGATGGTGGTGGCTGCTGCTAAGCAGCCCTGGAAAGCCTGCCGGAACGTCATGCTGCGCCTCGCACAGCATGACGTTTCTTTTTATGGTTTCAACAGTCCGCCCGCATGTTCCTTCGAGTTGCGCCATTACGGCATTGAGGTAGCGGGCCTGCGGGTGGGCACCATGACGGCTACGCGCCATTCCGCCCTCGGCTACTGCTCTCCCAACCACTTCGAAACCCGGCTTCAAACAACGTCCCAACTCTGTCTGGCTTAGCCAGACCACCTCAACAGAAGCTGGAGCCCGGCCCACCCGGCGGGGCTTTTTCGCGCCTGACAACTTGGAACCAGGCGCGTGGAGGGCCGGCCCTGTAATGCCAAGCCCACCCCGCCGATACATCTGCTGCCGGGGCCCTCGTATCTTCCCGCGGCATCACCCGTTCCATTTCCACTGCCATGCTATTCGCCATTCTGCTGCCCGGCATCTCCATGATGTTTCGTGGGCACTTCCTCAAAGGCTTGCTCTGCGGCATCCTGCACGTCACCCTCATCGGCTGGATACCGGCCGCCATCTGGGCCGTGGCCTCCTACCGGGAAGACCTAGCCGAAGCGCGGCACCAAGAAACGCTCCGGATGCTGGCGCAGCAGCGGCGCTATTAGCGGCAGCCGCCCTTGGTACCTGCCCAGGCCCTGCGGCCCCCGCCTTTCACCACGCCCCGGCTCATCAGTCGGGACTTTTGCTGCATCATCACCCATTTTACTCTCTGAGGCGGCGAAATGGGCGATGACGCAAACGCGTGGGCATGGGGCGAAAACAACATGCTGTCGCCCGCCATATGCTGTTGCATAGAAGTTGTTTGGCCCGCTACCTTTGGTGAGCGTGGACCGGTGAGTGCCGGTCACATTTTTTTTCCTTCCTTTTTTCCCCTTCCTTTTTTATGACCCTTTCCTTTCGCTCTCTGCGGACTACCGCCGCGGCATTAGCGCTGGTTTCCCTGGCCGCTTGTTCCAAGAAGAACGATGCCACTCCCACCCCCGCCGCCGACACGATGGGCATGAGCTGGACCGTCGACGGCAACAACGTGACGGCTTCTACCGCTGTCTCGCAAGCTGTCTCGGGCAATCTGGTCACGTTGGCCGGCTCGACTGGCAACACCGGGGGAATTTTCCTGGACGTACCCAAAACGGCTGGTACCTACACCATCACCAGCTCGAGCGACGCGTCGGCCAGCTACGTGGTGACGCCCAGCTCGGGCAGCAGCCAGTTCTATGATGCAACGTCGGGCACCATCGTGGTCAGCACGGTATCGGCCACCAGCATCAGCGGCACCTTCACCTTCACGGGTACGGTATCGGGCGGCACTGCCACCAAGGCAATAACGAACGGCAAGTTCAACGTGAAGCTGTAAGGCGCACCCCGTACCGGAAAGCTGCCATTTCCTGACAGAGGCAGCGTAACCCCTGCAAAGCCCCGCCATTCGGCGGGGCTTTTTGCGTGCTGCATACCGCGCGAAACGGCTGCAGTAGCCGTCGCACTGCTTTTTCAGCAGGCTTTCCGCGCCGGTCCGGCACTGGCTATAGCCCCTTGAGGTAGTGTTCCCACAGAGCCCAGGCCAGGGCGGCTGCGGCTGCCATGCCCATCACGGCGTAAACGGTCCGTGACTGACGGGACCGGATGGCAGCAAAGTGAGTACGCAGGGTGCTGAATTTCATGGCGCCGGCAGGGCAGAAGTGGAGGTTTGTTAACTAAAGTCTCATCGGTTGGGTTGCCGCCGCCGCGTTATTAATTCAGGCGCCAACAAAGCAAATACGTGTCTCTTGCTGCTAACTATTTGTTGGATAATTGATTGTATACTTTCGCAAATATGCCGAAATGTCGCAGGCTGAATTTCGGCAGGTGTTGTGCCCGGGTGCTTTGGGTTAGATGGCCAGTAATGCGGCCGGCGTGTGCCGGATGAATATTACGGCCCTCTGCCGGCACTTCCGCCGCTTTGCTTTGCAAGCCTCCTAAGTATGATGGGTATTATTTCGGGCAGCGCTACGGATACGCTACCAGCCTATTGCCGCGCCATTATATTCGCTCAACGAATAGGCTCAGCAAGGCGCTGTGCCGCTGCCGCTTCATCTCAAGAGCAGCCCGCGGCGACGGACGGTTCAGCTTAGGTGCTGGGCAATACCTTTGTGACGCGGCGGCAGTATGCGCTGAACGGGCATTGCCAGGCGCTAGTATTGCACTTCCAATCGGTCATGGAATTGCTTTTGGTTCAACCCTAATTGCGTGAGCATGCATACTGCCCCTTCCGACATAGAACGCCTGCAAACCGCCGTGGATGCGGCGGGCGTTGGGACCTGGGACTTTAATCCCATCAGCGGCGAGCTGGTCTGGTCGGCCCGCTGCAAAGAAATATTCGGCCTGCCGCTGACGGCACAGGTTAGCTACGAAGACTTTCTGGCGGGCGTGCATCCCGACGACCGCGCCGCGACCGATGCAGCGGTGCAGCAATCCCTGGACCCGGCCGGCACAGGTACCTACGATATTGAGTACCGGACCCGCTGGCAGGAGAGTGGCCCCACCCAGTGGGCGCGGGCCACGGGCAAAGCTTTCTTCGACGCTGACCGCACCCATGCCCAGCGCTTTATCGGAACGATTACCGACGTCACCGACCACAAGGCACTGCTCGAGCGCATCAGGCAAGCCTACGAGGAGTTGGAAGTGAAAGTAACGTTCCGCAACCTAGAGCTCGAACGCGAAGTCCGGCAGCTCCGGGCGCAACTCGCCGGTGTGGGCAACTAGCCAGTAGCCCGGCCTCATCGCAAAGGCTACGAGTAAATCCACCAGGGAGCCTCGCCCGTTCAGCGGGGCTTTTTTGGCTGCACAATGTTTTGCCGGTATGATGGCAGGTGCAAGCGAGCAGGGCTTGGTAAACAAGCCAACCCGGCGGATATCGGTGGTACCTGCCCCCTGCTGTACTGGCTGCCGTGGTTAGCGCCGCTTGCCGCCCAAAATACTGCGCGTGGGCTGGGCCCCGGCCTGGGGTCGGTTGGCGCGGGGTTGGTCGGCGCGGCTGGTGCCGTTGTCGAGGTCGCGCTCGGGCAGGCCGTTGGGGAAGGTGCTGCTGGTTGTGCCGCCCAGTTGCTTGTCGGTGTAGCCCCTAGGGTAGCCGGGCACGGCCGGGGCCGCTACTGCATTGGGCGAAACCATCCGCGAAGCCGTGTCGGTTGGGGGTGGCGTGGCTGGTTTTCGGGGTACTTGTGCTTGGGTGGTACCAACGGCGGCCACCAACAGGGAGGCAAATAGCAAAGAAGCGCGCATGGGAATGAATAATTCTCGTGAATAGCAAACCTTGGGCTTGTACGGCAGAAGCGCTGCGAATGGCTGGCGCGCAGCCCGCCGCAGTAGTTTCCCGGCTCACCTATGTTGCAGCAGCCAGTCAATCCAGCTTGCTATAGTTGCGCGAGCAGGCAGTCACCAACGTAGAATTATCGCTACCACGCCTTATCTGTCTTCCATCAGCCCAAAGACGCTTCGCGATGCGGAGCCGGCTGCCACCACACGCGTGAGGTAGGGCGGTAGGTAATTTGAATGGCTGAATAGAAGTAAGTTGCGGTTTAAGCCGGCTGGCAGCGGCGCAGCCAGTCACGGGCGGCGCCCTCATCGGTAAACCAGTTCATGCGGACGGCCGGGGTGTTCCACTCGGGCAGGGTAGTCGCGTTGGGACCGGGCTGCTGCCGGGGTCGGGGGCGGGCCAGAAAGGCGATGCACGGTGGCTGGCCCAGCTCGGCCCGCACCCGTGGGAAATATTCTTCCTGCATCCAGTAGTGCAGGGCTACGGGCTGGGACTGCGTGTGCGAGCGGCCATCGAGCAGCCAGGACGGGCACTGATGCTGCTGGGCTGCACGCAGCATCTGCTCGGCGCATTCGGTCATTTCCTCCGGGCTCAGCGTGCGTTGCAGGGTGCCCAGAAGCAGCGGCGGAGTTGATTCGAATGCAATCTGGTAAAAGGTGAGCGGGGGCAAAATCATAGAGATGGGCAACACAACCCCAAAGGTATAGCCGGGGTGGGTTTGGCCGTTATCGGCCGGGCGTGGGAGCGAGGCTGAATGGCCAGGCTAGCTGGCACGAAAAAGCCCTTTCGCAAAACAACGAAAGGGCTTTTTGGAAGGTGACAGGGTGTAATAAACGCCGGATTAGTTCAGCCAGATGCGCTCAACAAATTCGAAGCGGTGCGGCGCGAAGGCATTGAAATAGGGGGCTTCGCCTTCGAAACCCAGCACGTGCACCAGCTCCAGGCCTTCGGTGCGGCTTTCGACTACGCGCACGGGGTAGGTCTGGCCTTCAACCGGCCAGTCGCCGACGTGGTTGGCCGGGCGGTTGTCGGCATCCACGCACACGGCGTAATCCAAGTAAGGGGCGGCCGTGGTGGCCTCGGCAAAGGTGTGGTTAGCTACTTCCATAAACTAAAGATATTAACGCGGCGCAGAAACCGCACGGTTGGTGCCGGCAGGTTGGAACGTTGTGGGGCCGGCGCCTTCGGCAGCCTTCAACCGCGCCGGACAATTTTTGGTGCGACGGGCGCGCATTTTTTGCCTCCGCCACGCCGGCCGGGCCAATGCTCTGCACCGTTAATCGAGGCGGCGCAAACCCAGCACGCCAATGATAATCAGGCTGGTATAAAATACGCTCAGCCACGAAAACGGTTGTTTGAGGTAAAGCGTGTCGACTAGCTTAATGCCCACCACGGCCAGCGCCATCCAGGCCGAGTAGGCGGTAGCGGTAGGAATGTCGCGCATGGCCAGCGATAGAAACCACACGTTGGCCAGCCCAAACCCCACGTAGGCCAGCAGCGGTAGCACCGGCAGCAGCAGTGCCGGCTGCCCCAGGCTGTGCGCCCAGGCTATTTCCTTGATGCGCTGCATGCTCAGCGCCTTGAGGCTATACGTCCAGCAAACCTCCATGAAAGAGGCCAGAAACAGCGAAAACCAGGGATTAATCAACGGGATGAAACGGCGGGGGAATGATGAGAAGAAACGGCCGGCACCTGGCCAAAATTACCGCCCGGGCGCTGCGCCGGAATGGTTTCGGCATACGGCTCGGGCACGGGCCAGCCGTGCAGCGGCTTCAGGGCCGGCACGTGGTCAGTCAGCTTGGTAAGCAGGCGCCCGCGAATGCCGTGGTAGGCCCGAAACAGGCGCGACCGTTTGGCCAGCGCCTCCTCATCGAACCGGGCCACCGAAAAGACGTGCTGGCTGAAATAGTCTTTCGGAAAAACATAGGGCAGGCCCCATTTCTGCGGCTTGCGGCCGTCGGGCAGGTAGGCGGTGCCAAAAATCCAGTCCCAGAAGGCGAATTTGGTGGAGAAGTTGGCGTAGAACACCTCCTCGTGGTCGGCGTGGTGCCAGAGGTGCATCTCGGGGCCGTTGATGAAATATTGCAGGCGGCCCGAGCGCACGTCGATGTTGCAGTGAATCCAGATGCCCCATACGGCGTCGATGCACGCCTTGATGGGTACCACCATAGGGTCGGCCCCAAGCAGAACGATGGGCGCAAATTCAATGGTCTGGTTAATCAGAATCTCGACGGCGTGGGAGCGGGAGCCCGCCAACCAGTCCACCTGCTTGCCCGAGTGGTGCGCCTCGTGGGTGCGCCAGAAAAACGGGCTGCTGTGCTGGAACCGGTGAAACCAGTAGATGTAGAAATCGTGCGTAATCACGAAAAACAGCACCTGCACCCAAATCGGCCAGCCCGTCACAAAATGCAGCTTTGAGAACCCGAAATGCTGGTCGAGCGGCTGAATGATGTAGTCGAAAATGACGATTTTCAGCGCGTAGCTCTGCACGAAGGTGTAGAGCACCAAATCGGTCCAAAAGCCCTCGCGAAAAAACGGCAGCCCCTTGCGGTAGGGAATGATGCGTTCCAGCGTAATCACAATAGCCACCCAAGTGAGCAGGATGGCCGTGGTAATGAGTTCGACTTCAGGCATGGGGTGAGCAGATTCTGGTTTCTCAAAAGAACGTCATGCTGAGCGCAGCCGAAGCATCTCGCGTGCGGTAGTAATTCAATCGATTGGATTACTGCTGCACGCGAGATGCTTCGGCTGCGTTCAGCATGACGTTCTTTATTTGTTCACGGATTCAGGCGAAACAACCCGAACACCCTATTCCTGGTTCGGCGTCAGCTCGCGGCGCAGGCGGGCGCGGGGCTCCAGCTCAGAATCGTACACGCGCTTGATGCCGTCGCCGAGGCCTTCTTCCACGTCGCGGATGTCGCGCACGAGCTTGGCCATGCCGCCGGGCTCCACCGAGGCAGCATGGTCGGAGCCCCACATGGCGCGGTCGAGCGTAAAGTGGCGCTCCACGAAGCTGGCGCCGAGCGTGACAGCGGCCACGGTGGTGGCCAGTCCGGTTTCGTGGCCCGAGTAGCCGATGGGCGTTTCGGGGAACAGGCCCTGCAGCACGGGCACCATGCGCAGGTTCAGCTCGGCCGGCGGGCAGGGGTAGGAGGAAGTAGAATGCGCAATCATCAGCTTATCCAGCCCCACCCATTTCACTGCCTGGTGAATCTCATCGAGCGTGCTCATGCCGGTGCTCAGCATCAGCGGGCGGCCGGTGGCACGCACGCGGTCGAGCAGGGGCTTGTCGGTGAGCGAGGCCGATGCCATCTTGTACATCACCGGCGCGAACTGTTCCATGAAATCGACCGACGGCTCGTCCCAGCACGAGGCAAACCAGTCGATGCCCAGCGCGCGGCAGTAGTCGTCGATGGCCGTGTACTCAGCCTGGCCGAACTCGGTTTTGCGCTTATAATCGATGTAGCTCATGCGGCCCCAAGGGGTGTCGCGCTGCTTTTCCCACTGGTCTTTGGGCACGCACAGCTCGGGCGTGCGCTTCTGGAACTTCACGGCGTCGCAGCCGGCCTTGGCGGCTTCGGAGATGAGCTGCTTGGCCAGGTCGAGCGAGCCGTTGTGGTTGATGCCGATTTCGGCAATGATGTAGGCCGGGTGGCCCGCGCCAATGAATCGGTTTTTGCGGATTTCAACAGCTTGCATAAGGCGTTGTTTGGTTTTTAGTTGTCAGTTGCTCGTTGTCAGTTGTCAGGCTGTCCAGCCGCCGTTTCAGAAAAGAAACCAACAACTGACAACGAGCAACTGACAACCATTTAAATAGCCGTCCAGCCGCCGTCCACCACTAGGTTGGCCCCGGTCATGTAGGCCGAGGCGTCGGAGGCTAGGAACACGACCGCTCCCTGGTAGTCGGTAGCGGCAGCCATGCGGCCTAGCGGCGTTTTGGCGCTGTATTGCTTGATGAAGAATTCGTCCTGGCTGTTTTCCACGCCGCCGGGCGAGAGCGTGTTCACGCGCACGCCAGCCGCGCCCCAGTAGGCGGCCAGGTAGCGGGTAAAATTCACCACCGCGCCTTTGGTCATGGGATAGGAGGGTGACTTGTAGAAGGTTTGCTCGCCGGCTTCGTTGCGGTAGATGCTTTGGTCGGGCCCCACGAGGCCGTAGGTGCTGGCTACGTTGATGATGCTGCCGTGGCCCTGCTGCGCCATCGGCGTGCCGAATACCTGCGCCGCCAGAAATACGCCCGTCACGTTCACTTCCAGCACTTTCTGGAAGGTGGCTAGCGGGAAGTTCTCGAACTTGCTGAGGTCGGCGGCCAGCGCGGGGTTCTCGAACATGTCGTTGATGGCGGCGTTGTTCACCAGCACGTCGATGTGGCCGAAGCGGGCCAGAATCTGGTCGCGCGCGGCAGCCAGCGACTCGGGACTGGTTACATCAACCGCCAGCGCGAGGTGCGGCCCGCCGCCCAGCCCGAAGGCCACGGCCGCGGCGGCTTCGGCATTTAGGTCGGCCACCACCACGTTGGCCCCGGCTTCGGCCAAGGCCGCGCAGTGCTTCTGGCCGATGAGCCCGCAGGCGCCGGTCACGATGGCGGTTTTGTTGGTAAGGTCGAAGAGGGACATGGAATTCTGTTTTTATTTAACAAGCGCCCGCAAAGCACTTTCACCAATGGCTTTGTCTTGGTTGAAGTCGCCGCCCGCGATGCCTAGCCCGCCGATAACCACGCCATCGGCGACGATGGGAAAACCGCCTGCTATCGTCAGGATGTTGTGGTCCTTGTCGAATGCCTTTTGCAGCTCCGGCAGCTTCTGGCCGATTTCGGACAGCACATGGGTTGGCGTTTTAAGTTGCGAGGCAGTCACCGCTTTTCGCTTGCTGCTCTCAATGCCTAAAAAACTACTGTCTTGCTGGCGCCGAAGCGCCAGCAAGTGGCCACCCAGGTCCACTATCGAAATTGTAACTGCAACGCCTTGGCTTTGGGCTTCAGCCAGCGCAGCTCCCAATAGCCTATCTAGAGTTTCGTCCTTCATATACAGTCATGCTTGGCAGCAAGTAAGTAGGCCGTTTGGGGCGTCTTGGTCGTGTCGGAGCGATTTATTTGGTTGTAATCCAGCCCTAGTTCTTTACCGGCGCGGCGTTCGTCACCTTGCGGAACACGGCTTCCACCGGCTCGCCCAGCAGGCGCGACGCCACATCGCCGGCTTCGATGGCTTCCTTGAGCAGTGGCAGCACCTCGCGGTAGGCCGAGAGGGTGTAGGCTACGTCCGCGTCGGTGTGCGAGAAGCACATATTGTGGAAGCCGCCCCACATGATGCCGCGCTTGAACATTTCCTGCTGCACGAAGGCCTTAATCTCCATGCCGTTGCCGGCCGAGGGGTCGAAGGTTACGATGGTGCGGCAGTCGTAGCCGTAGCACTTGGTGTACTGGCTGATGCCCAATTCGGCGGCGATGTCGTTGTAGCCGTCCTTGAGCTTCTTGCCCTGCTCGGCGAGGCGGGCGGGCACGTTCTTCTCGCGCATCTCCGTGATGGTGGCTACGGCTGCGGCCAAGCTCAGCGCCTCGCCGCCAAAGGTGGTGAAGAAGAATACGTCCTGCTCGAACAGCTGCATCACGTCGCGTCGGCCGGTGAGCAGGGCAATGGGCATGCCGTTGGCGAAGGCCTTGGAGTACACCGCCAAATCGGGCGTGATGCCGAAATACTCCTGCGCGCCGCCCACGGCGATGCGGAAGCCGGTCCACATCTCATCAAAAATCAGCAGCGTACCGTTTTCCTTGCACAGCCGGGCTACTTCGTGGAGGAAGTTGTCCTTGGGGGCGTCGAAGATGAAGGGCTCCAGAATCACGCAGGCCACGTCGTCATCGAGCAGGGCCTTCAGCGAGTCGATGTTATTGTACTCGAAAGCCGATACCAAGTCCTTGCTTTCCTGCGGGATGCCCTTGTCGCGGCTGGTGGTACCGATGTACCAGTCGTGCCAGCCGTGGTAGCCGCAGCACAGCACCTTGTTGCGCCCCGTGAAAGCCCGCGACACGCGCACGGCCGCCGAGCATACGTCGGCGCCCGTCTTGCTGATGCGGATGCTTTCGGCGTTCGGGATGATTTCGTGGATAAGCTCCGAAAGCTCCACTTCCAGCTCGTGCATCATTGAGAAGGTGATGCCGTCTTCAAGCTGGGCCCGGATGGCGTCGTCCACTTTCGGGTAGGCGTAGCCCAGCGAGATGGGGCCGATACCCATTTGGAAGTCAATGTACTCGTTGCCGTCCACATCCCATATGTGGGAGCCTTTGGCGCGCTTCACATACTTGGGGCTCACGCCCTTGGTGTACTGGCCGGGGCCTTTGGCGAGCGTCTGCGTCACGGGCGTCATGATGCGTTGGGCACGGGCGTACAGCTCGTCCGACTTCGTGATGTCGGGGTAATTCTCGTTAGAAGAAACGGTGTTGGGCATGGTTTTGAAAGCTGTAGAGACGCAATATTTTGCGTCTCGTCGTTGCTGATGTTGTTATTGTTGCGCGGTATTGAGTGGCTCGGCGTGGTTCCGGTCGTTCAACGATGAGACGCAAAATATTGCGTCTCTACTCCGCAAACTCGTTTTCGAGCACCGCCGGGCCTTCGGCAATGGCCGCGCCCGACTCGCCCAGATACTCCGTGATGCGGCGCGCAATGTGGTGGCCGGTGAAGCCTTCGTGCTCCAGCACCGCGCTCAGGCGGCCGGGGCGGTACCAGCGCTCCTCCAGCGCCAGCGGCAGCACGCGAGCCGTGAGCTGGTGGCGCAGCAGGATTTCGGCCAGAATGGAATACAGACCGCCGGTGACGAAATGGTCTTCCACCGTCACGATGAGCGAGCCGCGGCGCACCACGTCGAGCAGGACCGCTTCGTCAATCGGCTTGAGGCTGCGCAGGTTGATGAGGCCTACCGACTTGCCCTGGGCCTGCAGTAGCTCGCGGGCCACCAGCGTTTGCTCGAACAGCATCCCGTAGGTGAGGATGGTGATGTCGGTGCCCTCGGCCACAATTTCGGCCTTGCCGATTTCAAACGGGGCATGCTGGTAGGTGCCGGGCCGGGTATTCACGCGCAGGTAGGCCGGCTGGGGCGAGGCCCAGATGGCGGGCAGCATGGCCACCATATCGGCTTCGTCGGCGGGCGCAAAAACCGTCATGCCGGGAATGCCGCGCATCAAACTCACGTCCTCAATGGCTTGGTGGGTGGGACCGTTGCCGTCGGAGAGGAAGCCGGGCACGAAGCCGCTGAGTTTCACCGGTAGCTTCCCGATGCCCACGTCGGTGCGGATAAATTCAAATGCCCGCAGCGTGAGGAAGGTGGCCAGGGCGTGCACCACCGGCACGCGCCCACGCAGGGCCAGGCCGGCGGCGGCCCCGATGAGCGTCTGCTCCGTAATACCGGTATCGATGAAGCGCGGACCGAGCACGGCGGGCAGGTTGCGAATGAGGGCGCGGTTTTCGGCCGTCATCACCACGATGCGCTCATCGGCGAGGGCGGTTTTCTTGATTAGTTCTTCGTAGTTCATAATGTAGCGCGAACTTGTAGTCCGCGAATGAATCGGTTACTCGCGGACTACAAGTCCGCGCTACTGCTCTATCTTACCGTCAGCGTTTCACTCGTCAAAGTAGTAGCCACCTGGCTGTGCAGCTCCTTCAGCAGCTCTTCCACTTCCTCGGTCGAGAAGTTGCAGAACCAGCGGTCGGCGCGGGCTTCGATGCTGGGCAGGCCGCGGCCGCGCACCGTGTCGCAGATGATAACGGATGGCTTCGACTCAGAGAAGGGGAGGGCCGAGAAGGCCTCTTCCAGCTGCGCGAAGTCGTGGCCGTCGATGCGGCGCACTTCGCAGCCGAAGGCTTCGAATTTGGGCGCCAGCGGCTCCAGCGGAATGAGGTCTTCGGTGGCTACGTTGGCCTGGAAATGGTTGCGGTCGACCACCAGCGTGAGGTTATTCACCTTGTGGGCGCTGGCTACCAGCAGGCTTTCCCACACGGTACCCTCGTTCAGCTCGCCGTCGCCGGTGATGACGATGACCTTGTTGTCCTGGCCGCGCATCCGGCAGTCTATGGCCACGCCCAGGGCCACGCTGGGCAGGTGCCCGAGCGAGCCCGAGTGGAATTCCACGCCCGGCACGTTGCGGTTGGGGTGCCAGTAAATGTGGTCGTCGGTGCTCAGGTGCTGGTCGAGGCGGGCTTTGTCGAGGAAGCCGAGCTCCACGAAAGTGCCGTAGAGGGCGGGCACGTCGTGGCCCTTGCTCAGGAACAGGTAGTCGCGGGTGGGGTCCGTCAGGTTGTCGGGCCGCACGTTCAGCAGTTCGCTGTAGAGGTACACCAGCAAGTCGGCGCAGCTCAGCGAGGCGCCGGTAAAGCAGCCGCCGTCAGTGCTCAGGCGCACGATGTGCTCGCGCACCTTCAGGGCCATTTTCGCTAGTTTCTGTTGGGTTTCAGAGGTCATTTGGTGCTTGGTTGTTGGTGCTTGGTGCTTGGAAATGGGAGTCGGCCTTGAAAGCCAGGCACCAACAACCAAGCACCAGGCACTAGATTTTGCGGGTTTGCGACGAGTCCACGGTTTTGAGCTCGTCCAGATGGTTGCGGTACCAGTTCACGCCGGCGTAGCGGGCATTAAGCCGGGCAATATCGGGTCGTTTTTCCAACAGGGCCAGTATGTCCGGCAGGCCAAAGGTCGGGTTGCCGGGGTAGAGCGCCTCGTACACGGCCTTTATGAAATCGTAATCTTCGGGGTAGTCGATGGTCCAGCGGTGGGTCATCGAGTAGTCGAGGCCGGTTTCCCATTCCACGTTGCCCAGCCGGAACCGGTCGGGGTTTTCCCAGAAAAACGGCGTGGTGTGCTCGCGCTCCAGTGGGCGCCGGGCCTCGCGCCAAGCCACTTCCAGCTCCGCGAAGGGCATCACTTCCACGTCGTTGCCATCGGGAAAAGTGGCAGGGTGCAGGTTACTCACGAAGTCGTAGCGCTCGGTGAAATCGAGGTAAAAGCCCACCACCTCATCAATCACGGCCGGGTCGATGAGTGGGCAATCGGATGGAATTTTCAGCACCACGTCGGCCCCGTAGTGGCGGGCAGCCTGGTAGTGGCGGTCGAGCAAATCGAGCGCATCGCCGCGGAAACATTCCAGACCGTGGGCGGCGCAGAGGTCGGCCACGGCGTCATCGGCAGGCTCGATAGTGGTGGCTACCACCACGGTGCCGGCTAGGCGGGCGCGTTGCACTCGCTGCACCATGCGCACCAGCAGCGGCTCGCCGGCCAGCGGCAGCAGCACCTTGCCCGGCAGGCGCGACGAGCCCATGCGGGCCTGCACAACGGTTACAATTTGGGGAAGCGGCATAAGCAAGCGGTGGGGTTGATACCGCGTAGGCGGTCAGCAAACGGAAATACGCTAAAATTGGCCGGACAAAATGCGGCCGGCCGGGCAAGTGACTGGTAAATAAAACAGTAAAATAGGGCTGCTTTGGGCTATTGCGCTACCGAAGAGGCCACCGGCCGGGCCGGGGTTGCAAAGGCCTCAGCATCGAACTGCCGCAAAAACGCCGGCCCGCTGCCGTTGAACTGGCCGAAGCCCCGGCAAATGGCCGCAATGCGCCGGGCCGAAGTACCGCCATTCTGCCAGGGCAATTTGCGCCGCAGGTCGTCCACGTCGAAGTACGAATGCACGGGTTTGCCCAGCGCCAGGCCCACGTATACCACCGTCGAATACTGTGTGATGAGCTCCACGCAGTTGGCAATCATGTGGTCGGTGTTGCCTTCGGTGAAGACGAGCGTGCCGGGCGGGGCGTGCTCCTTAATCTCGTCCACGGCGCGGGGCAGCTCCTCGTTGGGATGCAGCTTGAAGGCCAGCGGGCGGCCATTGGCAATGCGGGCGCACTCACGAATGAACTTGGGCCGGTTTTCGGGCGTGAAGGTTTCGCGCAGGTCGGAGGTGGCCACCAGCACGTAGCCGTGGTGCGGGAAGTCGTTGTGGCGGGCCTGCTCCAGGTTGTCGAAATTCGGAATCCCCGTCACCACCAGCTTGTCGGCATCCACGCCCACGCGGGCAAAATGCTCGCGGTAGCCTTCCGAGGCCACGCAGTAGATGTCGCAGCAGTTGTTCATGCCGTTCAGGGCCGTGCCGATGGCCAGAATGGGGTAGCGGGTGAAGCGCTTCACTAGCCGCGCCCACAGGTTGAGCGGGTCGGTCATGCCCTCCTGCACAAACACGGTTTTGGTGCGCTTGATGAGCGGCCAGGGCACAATCACGTCGGAGCAGCACACGATGAGGTCGTAGTGGTTGCCGTACACGCGGGCCTCGAAGTCATTTTTCAGGTCGTGCGCGGCCAGGTACTTGTCGGCTTTGGCCTTGATTTTGCCGGTCACGATGGTTTTATCGAGGCCGCCCGTCCAGAGCAGAAACTTGTAGAAGGGGCGCTGCCAGCCGTCGTAATACAGCTGGCTGAAATAGGGTTCGTACTCATCCTCCAGCAGCTGCGCAATCTGGTGCATTTGCGTGGTTTGGTTGGGCGAGCCGATGAGAAACAACGCTTTTTTTCGGGACATGCAGAACGTGCGAATGAAACGGCCGCTACGGCCGGGGCTTGGAGCGGCGGCCAATGTACTGCCGAAAAGCGCGGAGCCGCATGAAAATGGCATCAGCTACGTAGTTGCCGCAGGTCAAAATGCGTAGTAAACGCCCTGCGCTCCGTATGCTCATTCCCGTATACCCAGGCCGGCGAATAACGGTATTTAAATAGTAATAACTAGATGTTTTCCGGCTTTTTTTGTTTTATTTGACCATGATTCTACGCTCGCTACCCGATGCTGATGGCAGCCGTTGCCTTCTCACGCAAGAGCCCGATGGCTGGCTGCGCGCCACCTGGCGCGGCTTTGTCGATACGGAAGAGGCCCTGCGCGGGGCCGACGACTACCTGCGTACTCTGCAAAGCCTGCGCAACCCTTACCTGCTGAACGACAACGTGGAGCTAATGGGGCCGTGGTTCGATTCCATCGAATGGCTCGAGCGCATCTGGATGCCGCAGGCGCGGGCCATGGGCCTGCGCTATGTGGCCCACGTGGTGCAGGCCGATGCGCTGTCCGACATTATCACGGTGCATTTCGACAAAGGCCTTGCCGGGCCGCTCGAACTCCAGATATTTCAGCAGGTGCCCGAGGCCGAGGAGTGGTTGCGTGCCTGCCAGCGGCAGCCGCTGGCCGCGCAGCGCTAGGGCCGGCCAGCGCGCCCGGCCGCACCGTGCTATTTTTGGGGTTGCCATGAACGACCCGGAAATCCGCGCCCTGCTCTACCCGCTGCTGCTCGGCGGCGTGCGCATCGACGAGCTGCCCACCGGCACCACGCGGGCCGACGTGGTGCACATCACCGAGCACTTCATGCACGGCTACGAGGTGAAGGGCGACGGCGACACCCTGCAGCGCGTCGCCAACCAGCTGCGCTGCTACGGCGAGGTTTACGACTTCGTCACCTTCATCATCACCGAAAAACACCTGCCCAAGCTGCTGCCGCTGCTGCCCGCTTGGGTGGGCGTGCAAGTAGCTACTGCCGAGGGCCTGCGTCTGCACCGCGCCGCTGCCTACAACGCCACCGTGGCCCCGGCACCTTTGTCGCGACTGATTTTGCTGGAAGACGTGAAGCAGTTCCTGCTGGCGCGGGGCCTGGCCGGGGCCAGCACTTTGCGCAGCGCCGAAATCGGCCGTTTTTTGCGCACTACCAACGTAGTGCCGCTCTCGGCGCTGGCGCAGTTCGTGCGCGAGCGCCTTATGGCCCGCCTGCCCGAGCGGCTGCTCATCCGGGCCGAGCGCAAAGCCGAGCGCGAGCGCCTGCCACCGCGCCGCAAAAAGGCCCGGCCCAAGTCGAAGAAGAAACCCACCAGTCGTAAAAAATCGGCTTTGTAAAACGAATCCAGAACGTCATGCCGAGCTGGCCGAAGCATCTCTACCGCCGCAGTAATCAAATTGCGTTGCGCGGGAGAGATGCTTCGGCCAGCTCGGCATGACGTTCAAAATGGGCCTAATCAGTAGCTATTTCTGCTTTAGCGCTTGGGCCACGGCCTGGTTTAGCAGGGGCTCCATCACGCGGTAGCCGGCGAGGTTGGGGTGTACGCCGTCGTCGCCGTAGGCTTTGCGCAGGCCGTTCTGCTCGTCTTTCAGGGCCGAGTGCATGTCGTAGTAGGCGAAGTGCTGCCGGGTGGCGTAGGCCCGCAGCTGCTGGTTGAGGGCCAGGATTTTGGGCGCCGGGTTCAGGCCCTTGCGCCACCAGAAATCGGTGGCGGGGGCCACCGAGCCCAGCACTACCCGCACGCCGTGGGCCCGGGCCAACTCGCACATGCTCATGAGGTTGTTCATGGTGGTTTGCGGGTTGTAGGGGCCGCTGTTTTCGGCAATGTCGTTGGTGCCAACCAAGAGGACGACCACCGCCGGGTGCAGGTCGAGCACGTCGGCGCGGAACCGTACCAGCGTTTTGCCCGAGGTTTGCCCGCTGATGCCGCGGCCCACGTACTCGTAGGTGTTGCCCTGGAAGAAAGCCGAGTCGGCCTTCACCCAGCCTTCGGTGATGGAGTTGCCGATGATGACCACGCGGGGCCGGCCGGGCCGGGGCGCGGGCAGGCGCTGGTTGGCGGCGGCGTAGCGCTCCAGGTAAGCCCAGTCGTTGTGCAGCAGGTATTCCTGGCGCTGGCGGTAGGCTTCGTCGGCCGCTTTTTTGGCGGCTTCAGCTTCAGCCGAAGTGGGCTGCTGGGCGTGGGCGGCCGGGGCGGCCAGCAGCAGGGCCGCGGCCAGTGATAACGCGGATAAGGCTTTCATGCAGCGGGTTAATTCACGACCAGCGTCATAATCGAATGCGCGGCGGCCGTGGTTTTGGCGCCTTGGCCGCGCAGCCAGAGCTGGAAGTCCTGAGGTTTGTCGGTCTCGTTCATCACCACCACGGCCACGCTGCCGTCGGGGTTGCGGTAGGCGGTGGTTTGCAGGGCGTCGCGGTTGCTGGCAGCGCTGATGCGCCGGGCACCGGGCCGGATGAACTTCGAGAAGTGGCCGATGTAGTAGTAGGCGCTGGTGTAGATGAGCTTGCCGGCCTTGGTGTCGCCGATGATGGGGGCGAAGCAGAAGTTGCCCACGTGGTTGGGGCCGCCGGTTTCGTCGAGCAGCACGTTCCAGTCGGTCCAGCCCACGGTGCCGGCGTTGAAGTCGCCAATCATCGAGTGGCCGTACTTCTCGCCCAGGCTCCAGTCGTTCACTTTGGCCAGGTCGAAATTCTCCTTGCAGCCTTCGGTGAACAGCAGGTTGGTGTTGGGGTAGGCTTCGTGCACGCGGCGCTCGTTGTCGAACAGCATGCTGCTGCCGGTCCAGGTTTCGTACCAGTGGTAGCCGATGCCCCATACGTACTTGGCGGTCGCGGGGTCGTCGAGCACGGTGCTGGCCCGCTGAAACAGCAGGTCGCGGTTGTGGTCCCAGGCAATGAGCTTTTTGCCACCCAGCCCGCCCTTGGCCAGCGTGGGCCCGAGGTAGCCCTTGATGAAGTCGCGCTCCTCCTCGCCGGTATAAATGCACGACTCCCACTTCTGCGTCGCCATCGGCTCGTTCTGCACGCTCAGGCCCCAGACGGGGATGCCGTGCTGCTCGTAGGCCTTGATGAACTTCACGTAGTAGTCGGCCCAGGCCTGGCGGTACTGGGGCAGCAGCTTGCCGCCGCGCAGCATCTCGCCAGTGGTTTTCATCCAGCCGGGCGGGCTCCAGGGGCTCACGTAAAGGGTGAGCTTGCCGCCGGCCGCCGCCATGGCCTGCTTGATGAACGGAATGCGGTACTGCTCGTCGTGCCGCACGCTGAAGCTTTTCAGCGCCTCGTCCTTATCGGCCACGTAGGTGTAGCTGCCGCTCGAAAAATCGGAGCTGTGGATGCTGGTGCGGCCCAGCGTGTAGCCAATGCCGCTGCCGGGGCTGAAGTAGGCCTTGAGGAATTCCTGCTGCTGCGCCTGGGGCAGCTTGGCGAAGGTTTCGGCCGCGGCATCCGTCAGCGCGCCGCCAATGCCGAGCATGGTTTGAAACTGGTGCGTGGGGTCGACGAACACGCAGACTTCGGTTTCGAGCGGCTGCGCGGCCGGCGCAAATTTCAGGCTCTCGCCGGCGGCCAGGCGCTGGCTGGTGCCCTGCACCGTGGCAAACACGCGGGCTGTGCGG
>NZ_BAAGZM010000011.1:0-24043 GCF_054778495.1 Hymenobacter agri | reverse complement strand
GCCGCAACCCCCGCCTGCCCGAAGCCCGGGCCCTGCTCGCCGAAGCGTATGAGGAGCAACACCGCCTGCCCGAAGCCCTCACGCAGTACCGGTTGCTGGTGGCCGAAAACCCAGGTAATCAGCACTGGACATTCAAGGCCTGGAAGCTGGCCGATGCTACTCTGCCCGATAGCCTGCGCCGTCGCGCCCGTCCGTTCCTGCGTCGGGCCGCTCGTCCGGTTGGCCTCGAGCCCCTGGCCCCAGTCAACGTGCTGAAGCCCGCTTCGGCGCAATAACCGCGTCGGGCTGAGGGGCTGCGGCCGATGATAGCAGGCATTTTGGCAGCAAAAAGTGCCCGCCCTCCCGGTACAAGTGCTAACTTGCGCCCTGCCTGCCCCCAACAGGGCCATTTTACTTAGCACTATGCTCAATATCACGCTCCCCGACGGTTCCGTGCGGCAGCTGGCCGCCGGCGCCAGCGGCTACGACCTGGCCGCCAGCATTTCCGAGGGCCTCGCCCGCAACGCCTTGGCCGTATCAGTCAACGGCGAAGTCCGCGACATCCATCGCCCCTTGCCCGACAACGCGCAGGTCAGCATCCTCACTTGGAACGACACCGCTGGCAAATCCACCTACTGGCACTCCTCGGCTCACCTCATGGCCGAAGCCCTCGAAGCGCTGTACCCCGGCGTGAAGCTGGCCATCGGCCCGGCCATCGAAAACGGCTTCTACTACGACGTCGACCTCGGCGAAGGCCGCAGCATCAGCAGCGAAGACTTCCCCGAAATCGAGAAAAAGATGCTGGAGCTGGCCAAAAACAAGAGCCAGTACATCCGCAAGGAGGTTTCCAAGGCCGACGCCATCGCCTACTTCACCGACAAGCAGGACCCCTACAAGCTGGAACTGCTCGAAAACCTCGAAGACGGCAACATCACCTTCTACACGCAGGGCGGCTTCACCGACCTTTGCCGTGGCCCACACATTCCCGATACGGGCAACATCAAGGCCGCCAAGCTGATGAACGTGGCCGGCGCCTACTGGCGCGGCGATGAGAAGAACAAGCAGCTCACGCGCCTCTACGGCATCACCTTCCCCAAAGCCAAGGACCTGGCCGAGTACCTCGAACGCCTAGAAGAAGCCAAGCGCCGCGACCACCGCAAGCTGGGCAAAGAGCTGAAGCTGTTTGCTTTCTCCGAGAAAGTAGGGGCGGGGCTACCGCTGTGGCTGCCCAAAGGCACCGCCCTGCGCGAGCGCCTCGAGCAGTTCCTGCGCCGCGCCCAGCTCAAGGCCGGCTACTCGCCCGTCGTGACGCCCCACATTGGCGCCAAGGAGCTGTACGTGACCAGCGGCCACTACGAGAAGTACGGCGCCGACTCGTTCCAGCCCATCAAAACGCCCAACCCCGGCGAGGAATTTTTCCTCAAGCCGATGAACTGCCCGCACCACTGCGAAATCTACAAAACCGAGCCCCGCAGCTACCGCGACCTGCCCGTGCGTCTCGCCGAGTTCGGCACCGTGTACCGCTACGAGCAGAGTGGTGAGCTGCATGGCCTCACCCGCGTGCGCGGCTTTACGCAGGACGATGCCCACATCTTCTGCCGCCCCGACCAGGTGAAGGAGGAGTTCACCAAGGTAATTGACATCGTACTCTACGTGCTCAAAGCCCTGGACTTCCCCGACTTCACGGCCCAGATTTCGCTACGCGACCCCGACAACAAAACCAAGTACATCGGCTCCGACGAGAACTGGGAGAAGGCCGAAACCGCCATTCAGGAAGCCGCCCTCGAAAAGGGGCTGAATACCGTGACCGAGTACGGCGAGGCGGCCTTCTACGGCCCCAAGCTCGACTTCATGGTGCGCGACGCCATCGGCCGCCGCTGGCAGCTGGGTACCATTCAGGTCGACTACAACCTCCCCGAGCGTTTCGACCTCGAATACACCGCCGCCGATAATTCCAAGCAGCGCCCGGTGATGATTCACCGCGCCCCGTTCGGCTCGCTCGAGCGCTTCGTGGCCGTGCTTATTGAGCACTGCGGCGGCAACTTCCCGCTCTGGCTCACGCCCGAGCAGTTTATCGTGCTGCCCATCTCCGACAAGTACGCCGACTACGCCTACCAGGTGAAGGCGCAGCTGGAGCAGCACGACCTGCGCGGCACCGTCGATGGCCGCGATGAACGCATCGGCCGCAAAATCCGCGACGCCGAAATGGGCAAGATTCCTTATCTGCTGGTAGTAGGGGAGAAGGAAGCCCAGGACAACGTCATCTCGGTGCGCCGCCACGGCGAGGGCGACCTCGGCTCGATGTCGCTCGAAGCCTTCGTGCAGAGTGTGCAAAGCCAGATGGTGGAGGCGATGTAATTCGCTTTTTATCAATTAAAAAGCACTGGAAAAAGAGCGTCGTGCCGCGCATAGCGGAGGCACGACGCTCTTTTTTTGCATTCCGACCTAATTCATTCCGTTTCCGGCTTGCCTTTGCCAATATAAATACCGATATTTGCCCCCTGATTGCCAAGGCCTACCCGGCCAGAAGCCGTCTCAAACCCATTCCCCGCCACTTTTTTAGCAGGAGGACCCCAGCCATAGCAGCCCCGAACCGTCGGTACGTGCCCCGCCAGCAGGTGGAAGAGCCGTTCAAAATCAACCAAAAAATTACCGCCCGCGAAGTGCGTCTGGTGGGCGACAACGTCGAGCAGGGTATCTATCCCGTCGACCAAGCCCGCCGCATGGCCCAGGAGCAGAACCTCGACTTGGTCGAGATTTCGCCCACGGCTGTGCCGCCCGTTTGCCGCGTCATCGACTACTCGAAATTTAAGTACGAGCAGAAGAAGAAGACCCGCGAGCTGAAAGCCAAGCAAACCAAGGTCGTTATCAAGGAAATTCGCTTCGGTCCCAACACCGACGACCACGACTTTGAGTTCAAGCTGAAGCACGCCCGCGAATTCCTCAAGGAAGGCGCCAAAATCAAGAGCTACGTGCACTTCGTGGGCCGCAGCATTGTGTTTAAGGAGCGGGGCGAAATCCTGCTGCTCAAGTTTGCCCAGGCCCTCGAAGACCTGGCCAAAGTGGAGCAGCTGCCCAAGCTCGAAGGCAAGCGCATGTTCCTTTACCTCGCGCCCAAAGCGGCCATCGTAGCGAAACCTGCCGCCAAGCCGGCCGTTGCCGCGCCCGATGGCAAAGACAAGAAGGCTGCCAAACCGGCCAGCGAAAAGACCTCCGAAACGGCTACTACCGACGCCGCCGAATAGCTTTTACCCGGTTGTGGATGGCTTTTCGACCCCCGGTCGGTGAGCAATCAACAATCAACAACCAACCCTCCAACAACCACTACAATGCCGAAAGTAAAGACGAAATCCGGTGCCAAGAAGCGCTTCGCGCTCACCGGAACGGGCAAGGTGAAGCGGAAGCACGCCTTCAAATCGCACATTCTGACCAAGAAGACGACCAAGCAGAAGCGCGGCCTGACCCACACGGGTCTGGTGAGCAGCGCCGACATGAATCGCGTGCGTCAGATGCTCAATTTCTAAATGGTGAACTGGTGAGTTGGTGAACTGGTGAGTTTCGTATACTCCCTTTTTCCAGTCAATACTCACCAACTCACCAACTCATAATTTTATCTCAACCAGGCTTCCGGCCGCAACTTTAAGCTTCAGCAGATGCTGGGCGCCGGCTGCCAAAAACTCTCAAGGTTATGCCAAGAAGTGTCAACCACGTGGCCTCGCGCCACCGTCGGAAAAAAGTAATGCGTTTGGCGAAAGGCTATTATGGCCGTCGCAAAAACGTGTGGACCGTAGCGAAAAACGCCGTTGAAAAAGGCCTCACTTACGCTTACCGGGACCGCAAAGTAAAGAAGCGCGAATTCCGCGCCCTCTGGATTCAGCGTATCAACGCCGGTGCTCGCGAGCACGGCCTGTCGTACTCGCAGCTGATGGGCGGCCTGAAAAAGGCTGGCATCGAACTCAACCGCAAAGTGCTGGCGGACTTGGCCCTGAACCACCCTGCTGCCTTCAAAGGCATCGTGGAGAAGGTAAAATAATTGCCCCTGCGCGCTATTGACCAAGAAGACGCTGGCCCATTTGCGGGTCCAGCGTCTTCTTGTTTCAGGCGTACTCAGCTCGGTGCTTCTGCATAGATGTAGTCCAGTCCGCATCAGCACGCGAGGGCCGGAAACGAAAAAACCGCTCCAACACAAGGCTGAAACGGTTTTCGACGTAGCGGGAGGCGGGCTCGAACCGCCGACCTCAGGGTTATGAATCCTGTGCTCTAACCAGCTGAGCTACCCCGCCGGGTTTTGTGGGTGCAAAGGTAGGAACAAAAACCTTCTATGCAAGCCCACAGCCCAAAAAACACTGTTTTTATGTTGCGCCCCGTCGTTTCGGAACCGGTGGGGGCGCCGAATTTTCGACTTCCTCCAATGGCATTATCTGATACTCAAACGAAAGCGCGCTTCGTAGCGGAATTCCCCATTAACGCGTCGCCTAAAATTCTTTTTCCTTATCTGGCTACGGCCTCGGGCCTCACGCACTGGTTTTGCGATGATGTGCGCTACGTAGACGGCCAGCGCCTCAATTTTATCTGGGACCACGAGAACCATTTCGCCGAAATTTCGGCTCAGCGCCTGAATCGCAACGTCCGGTTTGTGTTTCTCGACGAGAATCGCCAGCCCCAACCCGATGCTAACTTTCTGGAGTTCTCGCTTGATTCGTCGCAGGTGACGGATGAAGTGTATCTGCGCGTGGTAGATTATTCGAACGCGCAAGATTCGGCCGAGCAGCACGAAATGTGGGATGGTCTCGTGGCGAAGCTGAAGGAGCAGGTAGGGGGCTAACTTTGCAGTCCCGCCCGCTTGCAGCGTACCCCGTTGGCACGGCCGGCGGGGTACTTTTTTGCCCGTCGTGGCGTTGATAGTCCGCGGCCGTAGCCGTTTTAGTTGGATAGCCCTATGCTTAAAAAGCTCGATAAGCTGATTCTGAAGGCCTTTGCCGGGCCGTTTCTGCTCACGTTTGCGGTGGTGCAGTTTATTCTGCTTACCCACACGCTGCTCAAATACCTTGATGACATCATTGGCAAGGATTTGGGCACGGGCGTGCTGCTGCAGTTGCTGTTCTACTTCAGCTTGCTCATTGTACCGGTGTCGCTGCCGCTGGCGGTGCTGCTCTCCTCGCTGATGACCTACGGCAACCTTGGCGAGCACCACGAGCTAACGGCCATCAAGGCCTCGGGTATTGCGCTGACGCGCATCTTGCGGCCGGTAGCGCTGCTTACGGCGGTTTTGGCCGTGGGCGCGTTCTGGTACAATGAGATTATTGTGCCGAAAGCAAACCTGAATGCCTATAGCCTGCTTTGGGACGTGCGCCAGCAAAAATTAGCCCTCGACATCCGCGAAGGGGTTTTCTACAGCGGTATTCCTGGCTACACCATCAAAGTAGATAAGAAAACCGGCGAGAATGGCGACCACCTGCACGGGGTGATGATTTATGACCATACCCAGAAGTCGGGCAACTCGACGGTGATGCTGGCCGACTCGGGCCGCATGTTCACGCGTTTCAATGGCGGCTATCTGGGGCTGGAACTCTACCACGGCCACAGCTACGTGGAGCAGCCCGACGCTTCCGACAGGGCCGGTGCCAGCTTCATTCGCCAGGGGTTCGACCACAACATGGTGACGTTTTCATTGGCCTCCTTTGGATTGGGCCACACGCAAAAGGAGCTGTTTTCGACCAACCGCATGATGCTTAACATTGGGCAACTGCATCAGGCCACCGATTCGGTGCAGCGTAAGCTCCATCAGGAGGAGAGCCAGGTACCTCGCCAGATGAACGCCTACTACACCTATGCCCGGTTTGATACCACCGGCCGGGCCGGCAACCGGAAGGCTGAAATTATTCAGGTCGATGAGAAAAAGCTGCCGCCAGTCAACAGCATGATTCTGGAGCAGGCCCAGAACCGGGCCCGTAATCTGATGGGCTTTGCCAACTCTACGGCCGACCGACTGAATGAGTACGCCCGCAACTCTGCCCTGTTTCGCATCGAGGTGTACCGCAAATACACGCAGTCGGTAGCCGTGCTGCTGATGTTCCTGATTGGCGCGCCGCTGGGCTCCATCATCAAGAAGGGCGGGCTGGGTGTGCCCATTCTCATTTCCATTCTGTTTTTCATCGTGTACTACGTGCTTAGCATCATGGGCGAGAAGTACGGGCGCGAATTCGTGATGCCGGTAGGCGTGGGCATGTGGCTGTCGAACCTGGTACTGCTGCCGGCGGGCTTGTTCTTCCTCTACCAAGCCTACAACGACTCTGGCCTGCTGGAACTCGACTTCTGGCGGCGGCTGCCGCAGCGCCTGGGCATTCCGGCCCTGCGCAAAATCACGGAGCCGGAAGAGAAAATTGCGGCTCAAACGCGGTGATAAATCTCCGCACGACGCTTTTATCCTGCTTTTAAATTGCGTACCTTTGCGGCACCCCGAAGTACGGGGTGTTTAATTTTCTTTTTTTCATCTCCAATCTAAGACGGGGTAACACCTATCAACTGATGAAACTGACCACCGAAGCAAAACAGGCCATCTTCGAAAAGAACAGCCTGCAAAAAGTGAAAACCGATACTGGCTCGGCCGAGGCGCAGATTGCCCTCTTCACGCACCGCATCATCCACCTCACCGAGCACCTGAAGGCAAACAAGAAGGACCACAGCACCCGCCTAGGTCTGCTCAAGCTCGTAGGTAAGCGTCGCAGCATGCTGGACTACCTGCAGCACCGCGAAATCAACCGCTACCGCGCCATCATCAAGGAGCTGGGCATCCGTAAGTAAGTCCAGAGTCTGAGAGTAGGGAGCCTTCCAACGAAGGTTCCCTACTCTTTTTTTGTTCGGGTTGGTTTGGCGCCGAGGCCGCTCCCGATGGTTGGTTGTATCGGCGCACCGCTGTTGTGTTTATGTTATGAGTAGCGAGAGCCGTAGTGCGGCGCTCGTTTTTGGCTGCTCGCCCGCTGTCGCTTTTCCAAGCAAATCCCGCTGATGTCCCAACCCCACGCCATTACCAAAACCCTGGCGCTGCCCGACGGCCGCGTCATCTCTATTGAAACCGGCAAGCTGGCCAAATTCGCCGACGGTGCCGTCGTGGTTCGCCTCGGCGATACCATGTTGCTCGCCACGGTGGTTTCGGCCCCGAGCCAGCGCGACGGCGTTGATTTTCTGCCCCTGTCGGTAGACTACCAGGAGAAATTCGGCTCGGCCGGCAAGATTCCCGGTTCGTTCCAGCGCCGCGAAGGCCGCCTGAGCGACTACGAAATCCTGATTTGCCGCCTCGTCGACCGCATTCTGCGGCCGATGTTCCCCAAAGACTACCACTACGAGGTGCAGGTGATGATTACCCTCATCTCGGCCGATAAAGAAGTACAGCCCGACGCGCTGGCCGCCCTGGCTGCCTCGGCCGCGCTGTCGATTTCCGACATTCCGTTTGCCGGCCCGATTTCCGAAGTGCGCGTGGCGCGCATCGACGGCCAGTTCCACATCAACCCCAAAACCTCCGACCTAGCCCGCGCCGACATGGACCTGATGGTGGGCGCTACCGCCGACTCCGTGGCCATGGTGGAAGGTGCCATGAAGGAAGTGAGCGAAGAGGAGATGGTAGCGGCCATCGCCTTCGGCCACGAAGCCATCAAGGCCCAGTGCCAGCTGCAGAAGGACCTGGCCGCGGCCGTGGGCCGCACCGCTGACTCGCCCACCCGCGACTACCCTAAATACGACGAGAACGAAGACCTGAAAAAGCGCATCCACGAAGGCATCTACCAGGGTGCTTACGACGTGGCCCGCTCGGGCAACACCAGCAAGCAGGGCCGCAAAGAGGGCTTCTCGCTGGTGAAAAAGGCGTTTCTGGAGCAGCTTGTGGCCGAACAGCCCGAGCTGGACATGAAGCAGTTCGGTCGCTACTACGGCTCGGCCGAGAAGAAGGCGATTCGTGACATGATGGTGAAGGAGCGCGTGCGCCTCGACGGCCGCCAGCTCACCGAAATCCGCCCCATCTGGTCGGAAATCAACTACCTGCCCGGTGCTCACGGCTCGGCCATCTTCACCCGCGGCGAGACGCAAAGCCTCACCACGGTGACGCTCGGCACCAAGCTCGACGAGCAGATTGTGGACCAGCCCCTGAACAAGGGCTTCTCGAAATTCATGCTGCACTACAACTTCCCCGGTTTCTCGACCGGCGAAGTGAAGCCGAACCGCGGCGCCGGCCGCCGCGAAATCGGCCACGGCAACCTAGCGCTGCGCTCGCTGAAGCAGGTGCTGCCTTCGGACGAGGAGAACCCCTACACTATCCGCATCGTGTCGGACATCCTGGAGTCGAACGGCTCTAGCTCGATGGCTACGGTGTGCGCCGGCTCGCTGGCGCTGATGGATGCCGGCGTGAAAGTGTCGGCTCCTGTGGCCGGTATTGCCATGGGCCTCGTGCAGGATAAGGAAACCGGTGAGTATGCCGTGCTGAGCGACATTCTCGGCGACGAGGACCACCTCGGCGACATGGACTTCAAAGTAACTGGCACCGAGAAAGGCATTTGCGCCTGCCAGATGGATATCAAAATCCAGGGTCTGAGCAATGAGATTCTGACCGCCGCGCTGCACCAGGCCCGCGAAGGCCGCCTGCACATTCTGGGCGAGATGGCCAAGACGATTTCGGCCCCGGCCGCTGAGCTGAAGCCTCACACGCCCCGCTCGCACAAGATGCTGATTGACAAAGAATTCATCGGCGCGGTAATCGGACCGGGCGGCAAGGTGATTCAGCAGATTCAAAAGGACACCAACGCCACGGTGATTATCGAGGAGAAGGACGAGAAGGGCCACGTGAGCATCTACGCTTCCAACCAGGAGGACATGCAGGGCGCCATCGACCGGATTCGCGCCATCGCGGCCCAGCCCGAAGTGGGCGAAACCTACAAGGGCAAAGTGCGCAGCATTCAGCCCTACGGCGCTTTCGTGGAGATTATGCCCGGCAAAGACGGCCTGCTGCACATCTCGGAAGTGACGCACGAGCGGATTCAGACGCTGGAAGGCCTGCTCGAAGTGGGCCAGGACATCGACGTGAAACTGGTGGAAATCGACAAGAAAACCGGCAAATACCGGCTCTCGCGCAAAGTGCTGCTGCCGAAACCGGAAGGTGCGGCCGCCAGCAACGGCGAGGCCAAAGCCTAAAGCCCGGCCGTAGCGGTGAACTAATGTCGGGGGAAGCCTGTTGGCTTCCTCTGACTTAGGGGACTGCCCGGGCGGCATTTTCTTACGTATAATCCCATCAGATATCGTTCTTACCTAGTCCCCAATGAGACAGCTAAAAATCAGTAAGCAGATTACCAACCGCGAAAGCCAGTCGCTGGATAAATATCTCCAGGAGATTGGCAAGGTTGATTTGCTCACGCCCGATGAGGAGGTGACGCTCGCGCAGCGCATCCGCGACGGGGACCAGCAGGCACTGGAAAAGCTGACCAAAGCTAACCTGCGCTTCGTAGTGTCGGTAGCTAAGCAGTATCAGAACCAGGGTCTTAGCCTCGGCGACCTCATCAACGAGGGCAACCTCGGCCTCATCAAAGCGGCCAAGCGCTTCGATGAAACCCGTGGCTTTAAATTCATTTCCTACGCCGTGTGGTGGATTCGCCAGTCGATTCTGCAGGCCTTGGCCGAGCAGAGCCGCATCGTGCGTCTGCCCCTGAACCGCGTGGGTTCGCTGAACAAAATCAGCAAATCGTTCTCGGAGCTGGAGCAGAAATTCGAGCGCGAGCCGTCGCCCGAAGAAATTGCCGAAGTGTTGGAACTGACCACCTCGGAAGTGGTGGACACGCTCAAGATTTCGGGCCGCCACGTATCGGTGGATGCTCCGTTTGTGCAGGGCGAGGAAAATCGCCTGCTCGACGTGCTCGAAAACGAGGACGAGGAGTCGCCGGACATGGCCCTGATGAACGACTCGCTCCGCAAGGAAGTGCAACGCGCGCTGAGCACGCTCACCAAGCGCGAAGCCGACGTGATTACGCTCTACTTCGGCCTGAACGGCGAAGCTGCCCTCACGCTGGAAGAAATCGGCGAGAAGTTTAACCTGACCCGCGAGCGGGTTCGTCAGATTAAGGAAAAAGCCATTCGCCGCCTGCGCCACACTTCGCGCTCGAAGGCGCTGAAGCCGTATCTGGGCTAACTTCTGCGTAGTTTTGTTGTTGAAAAACCCCGGCTGTAAGGTTGGGGTTTTTTGTAGCGCATGTTTTTGCATGCGTCCCTTCACATTGACTTTAAAATGCGCAAGCTGATGCGTGCGCTCCCATATGGAACACATCAAGTGCCTGATTATCGGCTCTGGCCCGGCTGGTTATACTGCTGCTATTTACGCCGCCCGCGCCAACATGGCGCCCGTTATGTACATGGGCCTGCAGCCCGGCGGCCAGCTCACCATCACGAATGACGTGGAGAACTTCCCTGGCTATCCCGACGGCATCATGGGCCCCGAGATGATGGAAGACCTGAAAAAGCAGGCCACCCGCTTCGGTACCGATATCCGCTACGGAATTGCCACGGCGGTTGATTTTTCGGTAACGCCCCGCCGCGTGACCATAGACGAAACCACTGAGCTGACGGCCGATGCCGTGATTATTGCCACCGGGGCTTCGGCCAAGTGGCTAGGATTGCCCTCGGAGGCCAAGCTGAACGGTTCGGGCGTGTCGGCCTGTGCCGTTTGTGATGGATTCTTCTACCGCGGGCAGGAAGTGGCCATCGTGGGTGCCGGCGACACCGCCGCCGAGGAAGCGACCTACCTCGCCAACCTGTGCAGCAAGGTGACGATGATTGTGCGCAAGAGCGAGATGAAGGCCTCGAAAATCATGCAGAAGCGCGTGCTGGAGAACCCCAAGATTGAGGTGCTGTTCGACACCGTGACGGATGAGATTCTGGGCGAGCACGCGGTGGAAGGCGTACGCGTGAAGAACGTGCTGACCCACGAAACCCGCGAAATTCCGCTGACGGGCTTTTTCGTAGCCATCGGCCACGAGCCCAACTCGAAGATTTTCCAGCCCTACCTGCACCACGACGAGCAGGGGTACCTGAAGACGATTCCCGGCAGCAGCAAGACCAACATCGATGGCGTATTTGCCTGCGGCGACGTGCAGGACTACACCTACCGCCAAGCTGTAACAGCCGCCGGCTCCGGCTGTATGGCCGCCCTCGACGCCGAGCGCTACCTCGCCGCCGCCGGGATACACTAAATTTGCTTTTTGAACGTCATCACAGCAGAACGTCATGCTGAACTGGTCAAAGCATCTCTGCCGCAGTAGTAAACTCAATCAAATTGATTAGTTACGCGGCCGAGATGCTTTGACCAGCTCAGCATGACGTTCTGTTGATTACTGGCTAAAAAATATTGCTTTTGACTTTCCTGAAAACAACATCTTTGCGCCCGGTGCTGCTGTTACTGGCGCTGCTTTGGCTGCTGGCGGGGCTGAACCCGGCCCAGGCGCAGAAGCGCAAGCCGGCGCGCAGCAAAGCGAAAACCGGTAGCTCAGACTTCTTCCGCATTAAAACGCCGAAGATGCGCTACGTGCGCCCCGATACCACTACGGTAATTGAAACCGAGGAACTGCCCGATGACAATTCCGATGCCGCGAAGTCCATCTACTTCAACCCGGCCAAGAAGCTCAGCATCGTGAGTGAAGACACCACGACGCTGAACGAAGGTGGGCAGGAAATCGTGGAGATGTCGGAAGAAGTGTTGATTGACTCGTCGTGGGTGAAGGTGGCCGGCTACTATTCCATCTGGGATACGCACCGCGTAAACCCGTACCGCGTGGACGGCCGCAGCTACCGCGACTCGCTGAAGCTGCACCTGACCGACCCGGCCCGGCAGCGCTACGCCAAAATGCCCCTTGTAACCACGCCCATTACCTCGGGCTTTGCCTTCCGGGGCTACCGCTGGCACTACGGCATGGACCTCGACCTGGAAACCGGCGACTCGGTGCGGGCGGCTTACGACGGTGTGGTGCGCATTCAGGCCTGGGACGGCGGCGGCTATGGTAATTACATTCTGGTGCGCCACTACAATGGTCTGGAGACGATTTACGGCCACCTAAGCAAGTCGCTGGTGCCGGTGGGCACTTTCGTGAAAGCTGGCCAGCTGATTGGCTACGGCGGCAGCACGGGGCGTAGCACGGGCTCGCACCTGCACTTTGAGGTGCGCTACCAAGGCAACCCCATCAACCCGGCGCTGATGTACGATTTCCCCGGCTACAAGCTGCGGAAGGACAATTTCACTATCACGGCGGCGCTGTTCAACTACTACAGCCGGGCGCTGGGCCGTAGCCACGGCGGCGGCAGTGGCCGGCCCTCGCGGGCGCGCCAGACGGTGACGCATAAGGTGCGCTCGGGTGATACGCTCTCGGAAGTAGCCGAGCGTTACGGCGTGCGCGTAAGCACGCTCAAAAAGCTCAACCCCGGCGTGCGCACGCTGCAGCCCGGTAAAAAGCTGCGGATTAAATAAATCAAACGAACCAGAACGTCATGCTGAGCGCAGCCGAAGCATCTCTACCGCAGTAGTAAATGAATTACTTGCGCGGGAAAGATGCTTCAGCTGCGCTCAGCATGACGTTCCTTTTCTCTTATCAACAACGAATATGCAACTCGACATCTTGGCCCTTGGTGCGCATCCCGACGACGTGGAAATGTCCTGCACCGGTACGTTGCTGGCCGCCATGGCAGTAGGCAAAAAAGTCGGCATTGTCGATTTTACGCGGGGCGAGCTGGGCACGCGTGGCACGCCGGCTACCCGGGCCGAAGAGGCGGCCGCATCGAGTAAAATTCTGGGCATTGATATTCGGGAAAACCTGGGCATGCCCGATGGGTTCTTTCGCAACGACCGGGAGCACCAGCTGCCGCTCATTGCCGCCATTCGGCGCTACCGGCCCGAGGTGGTGCTGGCCAATGCCATTACCGACCGGCACCCCGACCACGGCCGGGCCGCCCAGCTGGCCATCGATGCCTGCTTTCTGGCCGGCTTGCGCATGATTGAAACGCTGGGCGACGACGGCCAGCCCCAGGAGGCGTGGCGGCCCAAAAACGTATATCACTACATCCAGGACCGGCAGCTGCCGCCCGCTTTCGTGGTCGACATTACGCCGCACTGGGAGAAGAAGTGGGAGGCCATTCAGGCCTTCAAAACCCAGTTCTTCAACCCTGATTTGGACGCCCCGCAAACCTACCTCTCGAGCCAGGCCTTCGGCCGGTTTATGGAGGCGCGGGCACGGGAATTTGGCCACATCATTGGGGTAGAGTTTGGGGAGGGCTTCACCGTGGCGCGCCCGGTGGGCGTGCGCGAGGTGGGCGACCTGCTGTAACTTAATATCTGCTACAGCCCTGACCGCCGGCCATAATATCATTTTGCCGCCTCATTCGCCCATCAGCGTCACTACCAGCGTGCGCCGGCCGCCGTGGTCGCGGTGTTCGCCCAGGTAGATGCCCTGCCAGATACCCAGCGCCAGGTGCCCGTTCATCACCGGGATGCTGACGCTGCTGCCCAGCAGCGCGGCTTTCAGATGGGCGGGCATGTCGTCGGGGCCTTCGGAATTGTGCCGGAAATAGGGGGCGTTTTCGGGGGCTAAGCGGTTGAAAAACTGCTCAAAGTCATGACGTACCGTGGGGTCGGCGTTTTCATTCAGGCACAAGCTGGCCGAGGTGTGCTGAATGAACACGTGTAGTAGCCCAGCCCGCACCCGCATCAGCTCGGGCAGCTCCTGTACTATGTATTCGGTGATGAGGTGGAAGCCCCGGCGCATGGCCGGCAACCGCAGCTGTTTCTGAAAAACCATTGGTTTGGTATTAATAATCTGGTAAGCATACGGCAGGTAAGCATGCTGGTAGGTGCTGCCTGTTGAAACCAAAGGAAATATTTCCCCGTTGTTGGAGAAATATTTCCCATCTTTGGGAACGCAATATTTCTGTACGCCCATGACTGCCGCCGCCACTCCGCCCACCGCCGTGTATTCGCCCGCCCTGCGGGGGCTGCAAGCCACCGTGGCCGATTCCTTCGCCCTCGTGATGGAAGCCCGCACCGGCGTGCCCGCCAAAATTGCCTTCGACGTGGCCGCCCTGCTCAAGCTCAGCGCCGATGAGTTGGCCGCCCTGTTGCACACCACCACCAAAACCCTGCGCGCTTACCGCGAGGGCAAGAAGCGGCTCGGCCCAGCGGCCAGCGAGCAAATCCTCAAGCTGCTGGCCGTGGCCCGCCAAGGTGAGGAGGTCTTCGGCGCCCTGCCCGCCTTCCGCCGCTGGCTCGATAAGCCCGCCTACGGCCTCGACAACCAGCCCCCGCTGGCCCTGCTCGAAACCAGCGGCGGCATCGACCTCGTAGCCGACGAAGTAGACCGCATTGCCCACGGCGACTTTGCTTAGATTTATTTAGAACGTCATGCAGCGCGCAGCGAAGCATCTCGCGTGCCGCCACTAATCAAAATGACAGGCTTACTGCCGCACGCAAGATGCTTCGCTGCGCGCTGCATGACGTTCAATACGTGGAAATCTACCGCATCTGCCTGGCCAAATACGCCGGCGAGCTCGTCGCCTCCGGCAACCCCGGCCGCTGGAATCTGCGCGGCCAGCTGGTTATTTACGCCGCCGGCAGCCGCGCCCTGGCCTGCCTAGAAAACGTGGTGCACCGCAGCGGCGAAGGCCTCAACAGCCTCTTCAAAGTCATTCGCATCGAAGTGCCCGATACGCTGGCCATCGAGGAGATAACGCTGGACCAGATGCCGCCCGAGTGGCAACTGCCGCGCCACTACGCCCGCTGCCAGCCGCTGGGTGACGTCTGGTACCGCCGCCAAACGGCCGCCGTGCTGCGGGTGCCGTCGTCCATCATCGCCCACGAGCACAACTACGTGCTCAATACCCGCCACCCGGATTTTGCGCAGGTGAAGATTGTGGGCTGGGAGGATTTTGCGTTCGACCCGCGGATTAAGGCCGAGCAATTTTAGTTTCCGCTGGCTCAGTCCTTGGGAAATTTTTTCATTTCAAATGGCTTACGGTGTTGAAAACATAAGCAGAGAAAGGAATGAGAGTTGCGCACATGTAAATCCAAAATATTATAAAATATTTTTGTCTTTTTTTTATGTCAGCATGACTCAATTGCAAAAATGTGTCGACTTCTTTTTTATTGTGAAAAACAAGAAAATAGTTTAAAGACATCATTGCGATAATAACTGAAAAAATAGTAAATAATCCTCCGGGTAATGGCCGATTAAATAATCCAAGCAAGTACCCTATTTCCGCTAAATTTATAGAGAACAGAAATCCAGATACTTGTATAGCATGCCACCAAGGATTTTCATTCCACTTTTGGTAGAAAAGATATAGATAGTAGTTAACTACTATCGCGAGCATAGTTAAAGGGTTCTTATTCATTTATGTAATAGCACTATTGTGCGCTGCCCTAAAAGTGAACAGTCAAAACCAGAGTGAACTACAATAGTGCGAAGGGCGTGCTCTACCGCACGCCCAGCCGGTTCCGGCGCCAGCCGCTTGAAGCCTCCGTGCCAGAAGTTTCGCCTGTGGCGGCGGCCGTTTTCGGCTTTTTCTCGCTCAGCAGCAGGGCGCCGAGCGCGGCGGCTACCTTGGCCGTGGCCTCGTCGGGGGCGGCGGGGGCGAGGGTGGTGGGGGTGAAGTGGTCCTTGATGAAGTTGGTGTCGAAGTCGCCGCTCACGAAGGCGGGGTGCGTCAGCACGTAGCGGCCGAAGCCCAGCGTGGTTTCGATGCCCGTGATTTGATACTCCTCGATGGCGCGCAGCATGCGGGCAATAGCCTCCTGGCGGTCGGCCCCGAAAGTGACCAGCTTGGCAATCATCGGGTCGTAGTAAATCGGAATGTCCATGCCCTGCTCAAAACCGTCATCGACGCGGACGCCAGGGCCTTGGGGGCGCACGTAAGTGGTCAAATTTCCGATGTCGGGCAGGAAGTTGTTTTGCGGGTCTTCGGCGTACATGCGCAGCTCCAAGGCGTGGCCGGTGATGGTGAGGTCGTCCTGTGCGAAGGGCAGCGGGTAGCCCTCGGCCACGCGGATTTGCTCCTTCACCAGGTCGAGGCCGGTGATTTGCTCCGTCACGGGGTGCTCCACCTGCAGGCGGGTGTTCATCTCCAGAAAGTAGAAGTTGCGCTGGTCGTCGAGCAGGAACTCCACAGTACCGGCGCCGGCGTAGTTGCAGGCGCGGGCCACGTCGACGGCGCAGCGGCCCATTTCGGCGCGCAGCTCGGGCGTGAGCACCGACGAAGGCGCTTCCTCAATCACCTTCTGGTGGCGGCGCTGAATACTGCACTCGCGCTCGAACAGGTGCACGATGTTGCCGTGCTCGTCGCCCAGCACTTGAATCTCGATGTGGCGCGGGCCGGTCACGAACTTCTCGATGAACACCGCGCCGTCGCCGAAGGCCGACACGGCTTCGTTGATGGCTAGCTGCATCTGCTCCTCAAACTCAGCTACGTTGCTCACGATGCGCATGCCCTTGCCGCCGCCGCCGGCCGAAGCCTTAATGAGAATGGGGAAGCCCACTTCCTCGGCAATGCGCTTGGCTTCGGCTACGTCGGAAATAGCCTCGGCCGTGCCCGGCACCAGCGGAATATTGTAGGCCAGCACGGCCTGCTTGGCCGAGAGCTTGTCGCCCATAATTTCCATGGCCTCGGGACTGGGACCCACGAAAATCAGCCCCGCCTCGCGCACCATGCGCGCAAAGCCGGCATTCTCCGAGAGGAAGCCGTAGCCGGGGTGAATGGCATCAACACCCAACTCTTGGCAGACTTCAATGATTTTGTCGCCGCGCAGGTAGCTGTCTTTGCTGGCGGGCGGGCCCACGCACACGGCCTCGTCGGCGTAGCGCACGTGCAGGGCGTTGCGGTCGGCTTCGGAATAGATGGCCACGGTGGCAATGCCCATTTCCTTGGCCGAGCGCAGCACGCGCAGGGCAATTTCGCCACGGTTGGCAACGAGCAGCTTGGAGATTTTTTTCATTGGGTGGGAGCGGAGAACGAGTTAGATTGGCCGTCATGCTGAGCTTGTCGAAGCATCTTTACCGCAGTAGTAAATGAATTACTGCTGCGGTAGAGATGCTTCGACAAGCTCAGCATGACGTTCTTTTGGCGGTGCGGAAATAGCAAACCGCCCGCAAAGAAACTGCGAAACCACGCCCCACCGGCAAACCCTGCGGGCATTCTGCGGTTATGATGCCCAAATTATGCACATCGGCGGCCTGTGGCTACCTTTGTGGTTCGGCCTGTTGGGTAGCAGCTTAATCTGCCCGGCACGGTCGTTTTAGCGCGTTCCCTCACCACCTAATTCCCGTTTTTTCAGTGGATATTTTCGACCGGATTTCGGCGAACCGCGGCCCGCTTGGCTCGCACTCGCACTACGCCCACGGCTATTTCACCTTCCCCAAGCTCGAAGGCGAAATCAACCCCCGCATGCAATTCCGCGGCAAAACGGTCCTGACCTGGAGCCTGAATAACTACCTGGGCCTGGCCAACCACCCCGAAGTGCGGCAGGCCGACATCGACGGCGCCACCGACTACGGCATGGCCTATCCGATGGGCGCCCGCATCATGAGCGGCAACTCGACCAATCACGAGCGCCTCGAAAACGAGCTGGCCGATTTCGTGCACAAGCCCGCCGCGTTGCTCCTCAACTTCGGCTACCAGGGCGTGGTGAGCATCATCGACTCGCTGGTGAGCCGCCACGACGTGATTGTGTACGACGCCGAGTCGCACGCCTGCATCATCGATGGCGTGCGCCTGCACCAGGGCAAGCGCTTCGTGTTTCCGCACAACGACATTGCCAACCTCGAAAAGCAGCTCGAGCGCGCCAAGCGCATGACCGATGAAACCGGCGGCGGTATCCTCGTGATTACCGAGGGCATGTTCGGCATGTCGGGCAACCTGGGCAAGCTGCGCGAAATCGTGGAATTGAAGAAGAAATTCGACTTCCGCATCTTCGTCGACGACGCGCACGGCTTCGGCACGCTGGGCCCCACGGGCGCTGGTACGGCCGAACATTTGGGCTGCACCGAGGGCGTCGACCTGATTTTTTACACCTTCGCCAAGAGCATGGCCAGCATCGGCGCATTCGTGGCCGGGCCCGAAAGCGTTATTGAATATTTGCGTTACAACATGCGTAGCCAGATTTTCGCCAAATCGCTGCCCATGCCGCTCGTAATTGGTGCGCTGAAGCGCCTGGAGCTGATTCGCAACCACCCCGAGTACCGCGAAAACCTCTGGACCGTGGTGCGCGCCCTGCAAAGCGGCCTGAAGGAAAAAGGCTTCAACATTGGCACCACCGAATCGCCAGTAACGCCCGTGTTCCTGAACGGTGAAATCCCCGATGCCACGGCCCTAACCTTCGATTTACGCGAGAATCACGGCATTTTCTGCTCCATCGTGGTGTATCCGGTGGTGCCCAAGGGCGTGATTATGCTGCGTCTGATTCCGACGGCCGTGCACACGCTCGACGATGTACAGGAAACGATTGCGGCGTTTGAGGCCGTGGCCGCTAAGCTCGATAAGGGCCTGTACAGCAAAGCTGCTGCCACTCAGCAAACGGCTTAAAACAGCCCGCCAGGGCACATTGCGCCGGCTGCCCGCGAGGGTGGCCGGCTTTTTTATTTTTGAACTATTCTAAGCTAAGGGGTTTAGCGCTACTTGCTGCAAATGGGGTTTTTGGAAGCAAAATCGGCCCTTAGTGGCAGGGGAGGGGGTTTTAGAAAAAAAGCAAAAAAGTTGCTTGTATTTGAAACCCCTGTATATTAGAGCCGTCTTAACGACCTACAAAGCTCATTTTTCACCCCCAACCCACAACCCCCGATGAACAATTTCAGCAAACTGAAAGACCTCGTGATGTCGCTCGAAGACGATTTCTCGAAATTCTACGACAAGAACAACGCCGCTGCTGGCACCCGCGTGCGCAAAGGCATGCAGGAGCTGAAGACCATGGCTCAGGCTTTCCGCACCGAAGTGCAGAACACCAAGAACGCCGCCGCTGGCGCTGCTCCGGCCGCTGATGCTAAGAAAGCTGCTCCTGCTAAGAAGGCTGCTGCTCCCGCTGCTAAAAAAGCTGCTCCTGCCAAGAAGAAGTAATCACGGCTTAGTCGGATTCCCTGCGAATTCGACGGATGTTGTAGATAGCGAAAAAGGCCCCGCTGTTTGGCGGGGCCTTTTTTATTGGTATAGTGTAGTTGGTTGGACGGGTAGGGTGCGGGGCTTGTCCCCGCCCGGACGTTTCGCCACTGTGCCGATTTCGTTCAACGACGGGCGGGGGCAAGCCCCGCACCCTACTTAATGATGGTTCTAGACTAATTCCACCAGGAAGTAGTTCTTCTTGCCTTTCTGCACCACGAGGTATTTGCCGGCTAGGTGTTGCAGGGCGGCTACGGGCGCGTCGGGCGAGGTTACCTTTTCGCGGTTTATGCTCACGCCGCCGGCCTGAATCATCTTGCGGGCTTCGCCTTTGGATGGGAAGATTTTGTGCAGCGTGAAGTCGCTGAGGAAGGTGGCGGCGTTGAGCTCGGTCATTTCATCGCGCAGCACGCGCAGGTGCGGCACGCCGGCAAATACGTCGAGCAGGGTGGCTTCGTCGAGCGAGGCGAGGTCGCCACCGCCGAACAGGACCTGCGAGGCGGCAATGGCGGCTTCGGTAGCTTCGGCCGAGTGTACGCGGGTGGTGACGTCGGCCGCGAGGGCTTTCTGCAGGATGCGCAGGTGCGGGGCGGCGGCGTGCTCGGCTTCGATGGCTTCAATTTCCTCCTTGCTCAGCAGCGTGAACACGCGGATGAGGCGCGGCGCATCGGCATCGGCCGAGTTCAGGAAGAACTGGTAGAACTGGTAAGGCGAAGTGAGCTTGGGGTCGAGCCAGACGGTGCCGGTTTCGGACTTGCCGTACTTGGTGCCGTCGGCCTTAGTAATAAGCTGGCCGGTGAGGGCGTAGGCTTTGGCCTCGCGCTCGTCGGCGTTGGCGAGGCGGCGGATGAGCTCGGTGCCGGTGGTGATGTTGCCCCACTGGTCGCTGGCGCCCATTTGCAGGGTGCAGCCAAGAGTTTTGTTGAGGTGCACGAAGTCGTAGCCCTGCAGCAGCTGGTAGCTGAACTCGGTGTAGCTGATGCCGCTGCTGTCGCCTTCCTCGCCGCCACCGATGCGGCGCTTCACGGAGTCCTTGGCCATCATGTAGTTCACGGTGAGGTGCTTGCCCACTTCGCGCAGAAACTCCAGGAAGCCGAAGTTCTTGAACCAGTCGTAGTTGTTCACCACCAGGGCACCGGTGGGGCCTTCGGTGAAGTCGAGGAATTTTTCAAGCTGGGCCTGAATGCCGGCCTGGTTGTGGCGCAGGGTGGTTTCGTCGAGCAGGTTGCGCTCGGCCGACTTGCCGCTGGGGTCGCCAATCATGCCGGTAGCGCCGCCCACGAGGGCCAGCGGGCGGTGGCCGGCGCGCTGCAGGTGCACCAGCAGCATAATGGTGGCTAGGTTGCCGATGTGCAGCGAGGCGGCCGTGGGGTCGAAGCCGATGTAGCCGGTGATAGGCGCGTTGGCGGCGAGGTGTTCGGCGGTGCCGGGCATAGCGTCGTGAAACATGCCGCGCCAGGTCAGTTCTTCAATGAGATTCAAGGGGTGAATGGCTGAATGAGTGAATGGGTGAACGGATTTGTGGTTCACCCGCAAAACGTGGCCCCAAAGGTACTAGGCGGCTTTACCTTTGCCAGTCCGAAAGAATGGCCTCCGAAACCATTCACTCATCCACCCATTCAGCCATTCGCCCCTTGATACTCGAAGCCGACGCGATATTGAAGCAGCTGCAGCAGCGCCAGTTTCAGCCCGTGTATTTTTTGCAGGGCGAGGAGCCGTACTACATTGACGTGGTGGCCGATTTGATTGAAAAAACCGCTCTGGCCGAGCATGAGCGCAGCTTCAACCAGGTCGTGGTGTATGGCAAGGACGTGGACGTGACGGCCATTCTGGGCCAGGCCAAGCGCTTCCCGATGATGGCCGAGCGCAGCGTCGTCATCGTGAAAGAGGCCCAGACCGTGGCCGACCTGGAGCAGGAGCGGAGTTGGCCTTTTCTGGAGGCCTACCTGAAAAATCCGCTGCCGAGTACCGTGCTGGTGTTCTGCTACAAGCACAAAACGCTGGACTCGCGTAAGAAGCTCGGCAAACTGCTGTCGGGCAAAGACTCGCCGGCCGTGCTGATGACCAGCAAGAAGCTCTACGACAGCCAGGTGCCGCAGTGGCTCACGGCCAATGTGCGGGCGCGTAATCTGCAAATTACGGGGCAGGCCACGGCCATGCTGGCCGAGTACATCGGGGCCGATTTGGGCCGGCTGGCTAACGAAATCGACAAGCTGGTGCTCAACCTCAAGCCCAACCAGCCCATCGATGAGGAGCTGGTGCAGCGCATGGTGGGCATCAGCAAGGACTACAACATCTTTGAGCTGCAGAAGGCGCTGGTGCAGCGCGACGTGCTCAAGGCCAACCGCATTCTGGCTTACTTCGCGGCCAACCCCAAGGCCAACCCGCTCATCCCAAACCTGACGCTGCTGTTCAACTTTTTCAGCAAGCTGCTGGTGCTCCACCAGGCCGGCCCCAACCCGCCCGATGGCGTGTTCAAGAGTCTGGGCATTATGAACAGCTTTGCGCAGAAGGAGTACCAGCAGGCGCTACGCGTATTCCCGGCCGAGCGGGTAGTGGGCCTGATTCATTCCATAAGAAGGGCCGATGCGCAGAGCAAGGGCATCGAAAGCGGCTCGATGGACGACGCCGAGATTCTGCGCGAACTGGTGTGGCTGATTCTGCACCCGGTACCGGCAGGCGTGCTGGCGTAACACCCGCGGCAGCGCGGCCGTAGAAGGCGGGTATTTCACCTTAACCTGATTTCACTCATGAATAATACCCTTGGTGGCCTGATTTCCGGCCTGTTTGGCGGCAACCGTACGAACGAAGATGGCACCCGCGCCGGCGGTTCGACCGGTGGCAGCCTCGTAAAAGGCGCCCTGCTGGCCGCCGGTGCCGCCTACCTCTACAAGCGCTACAAAAACGGCAATTTGAACCTGCCCAACGTGCCCAAGTTCAAGTAGTCGAACGATATCCGGCCCCCGGCCGGAACTTGAGAAGCCCCGGTAGCAATAGCTGCCGGGGCTTTTTTGTGGTGTAGCTTTCAGTATATAATCACAGCATGAAAGCAATACTTGGTCTGGACGAATGGGGCTTGACGCCCGAAGTGTTGCCCGAGCTACATAATCTGGCGAAGGTTCATATAATAGTGCCTTATCCGCATTACAGCACGGTTCTCACTTACCCACCTGCGGAGAGAACGCGGCGTATAGCCGCGCAAATGCGGCAAAGCTTTACCGCCCTTAAGGCCGTGCTAGGAAATGCAGGAATTGAAAAAACTGGCAGTCATTTCCGGCCGATAGGTGCAAAAGTGACTGTGCCTCTAAGCCGCCTGTCATACTTACTGGCTGCCGATGCAGTTGAAAATATATCAATTGAGTCTGTTGAAGGATTCAATCGGAAAAAAGCATCGCCGAAAAGTTGCTTTTGGAGCATCAAGGCCCGGTTTGCCATTCAAATAGAGAATGAAACCGGAGGGCTGCAGAAATACGAAGACCGGATTATGCTGGTGCTCGCGCAGGATGAAGAGGATGCCCAACGTAAGCTGCTACTGGGTTTCGAAAAGTATGCGGAGCCATATTTAAATGCGGCTGGGCTGCTGGTTAGATGGCAGTTTGAACGGTTTCTGGATGCCTATTCGACCGATGTTGTTTCGCTGAAAGCTTTCCTGAGCGATGAAGGGGTGGAAGTGTTTTCGGAACTTGGCAATCGCAAGCTGCAACCGGGGATGGAGTGGAAAACGGGCAAGTAGCGCGAGAATAATTCTTTTAGCTTGCGAGATTTTTAGTCCAGCTGCTCCTCGTTACCACCATGTGCTGCCGGCGGCAAGTCGAATGTGCATAGCGCCTGCCACTGCTGCCCATCGTGCCGAAACAAGATGATGTTATGCACCGCAAACGTGGCGGTGTAGGCGCGGGCGGCGAAGGCGGCCTGAAGCGCGGGCACCTGCGCGGGCGGCAAGTCACGGGTGGCCAGCGTGAGGTGCGGTGTGAAGGGCCGGGTTTCGGGGCGCACCGCCGGCAGCCACCGCTGGCACCAATCCTGCAGCGCCGCGTGGAACTTACGCAGGGCCGCGGACTCACTTACCCGCACGAAGAGCGTGCGGTCGCCGAACCAAGCAAAGCCGTCGAGCCCAACCGGGAAAATGCTTTGGGTAGCGGCGAAGGCGGCTAGGGCAACGGTGCAATCGGCCGCAAAGTCGTCGGGCTGGTGCTGGGGCGGAATGAGCGTAATGTGCGGCGGCAGGCGCACAGCATTGCGACTGCCCGTGAGGTGATGCACTTCCTGCTTCAGCGCCCAGGTTTCGGCCAAGACTGGTTCCGGAGGCAGCAGGGCGACGAGGTATAGGAATTTCATGAGTTATGCTTGCATACGTGTTTATAGTGTTGCTATACAATACTTTATTGGCCGAGGTTTATTATGCATAAGGCCCCGCAACACGCAGGATGCCCGCGGCTTGAGTTGCCGATGCTGGCGCTTGTTGGCCAGCCGCAAATGGCGGTAATAATTCGTAAAGTATTTCGGCAGATGCTAAGTCGCCACCGGTTGAGCCGAGGGGAAAAGGAGTGAGGGTAGCGTTGGGACGTTGGTTTCAACAATGAAAACCCGCTTTTCTACGTTGCCGGGGCAACCCAACGGCCATTTGTCGCTACTTTTGGCGAGTTCCCGGGCCCGGTGCGGCCCCCCACGCAAGGACATTTCATGAAGCTATTCCCGAGGCTGGCGCTGGCCGCCGCCCTGAGCGCCGCCGCTCCCGTGGCGGCTTACGCCCAGCAAACCCAGGTTTTTGCCGCCGACGAACGGCACTTTCAGGAAGGATTGGAGCTGTTTGACCGCGGCCAGTACGGTGCCGCTCAGGAAGCGTTTCGGGCGTATCTGGCCATCGAGCCGGTGCGCGCCGGCCAGGCCGGCCCCGCCGCCGCTGACC
>NZ_BAAGZM010000010.1:0-24412 GCF_054778495.1 Hymenobacter agri | reverse complement strand
CGAGGCCGTCGTCATTGGCACCAAGCCGGTGGTAGAAGTGCGCCCCGACCGCACGGTGTACAACGCCGACCAGGACGTGACCAACGCCGGCGGCACCGCCGCCGACGTGCTGCGCAAGGCCCCCCTGCTGGCCGTGGACGGCGACGGCAACGTGAAGATGCGCGGCAGCAGCAACTTCAAGGTGCTGGTGAACAACAAGCCCTCGCCCACGCTGGCCAGCAACCTGGCCGAAGCGCTGAAAGGAATTCCGGCCGAGCAGATTAAGTCGGTCGAAATCATTACCACCCCGCCCGCCAAATACGACGGCGAAGGCACGGCCGGCATCATCAACATTGTGCTGAAAAAGGGCGTGGAGCAGGGCGTGAACGGCCGGGTGAGCGGCTCGGCCGGCAACCGCAATTCCAATCTGAACGCCTCGCTCAACTTCAAAACCAAGAAGCTGGGCTTCACCTCGGCGGGCGGCACGGGCGGCTGGTACGGCCCCAGCGCCTTCGACCGCACGCGCTACAACCGGTTCGACGTGGGCGTGTTGCGGCAAAACGGCACCGGCGACTACGGCGGCCGCTGGGGCTACGGCACAGTAGGCCTCGACTACGACCTGAGCGACAAGCAGAGCCTGTCGCTGGCCGCCTCGCTGAACACCTACCGCGGCGACAACCTGAACACGCTGCTGAACGACTACGTGGCCGCCAACGCCGCCGACAACCAGCTCTTTACCCGCCGCACCACCACGCTGTTCAGCGGTTTCAACGGCGAGCTCACGGGTACCTATACCCGCACCTACGCCACCCCTCGCAAGGAGTGGAGCATCGTGGGCCAGTACGCCGAAAACAGCGGCACCTTCGGCTACGATTTCGACCAGTTTGCCAACTCCTACATGGCCCTCGAAACCGGCCAGGCCAGCTACCGCGAGCGCAGCCGCGGCCGCACGCCGGGCACCGAAATCACGTTCCAGACCGACTTCCTTCAGCCCTTCGGTGAGAAGCAGACCCTCGAAACCGGCCTCAAAGCCATCTGGCGCCGCACCGGTTCGGTGGCCGACGTGGACGGCAAGCAGCTGGCCGATGCCGACTTCGTGCGCCTGCCTGGCCGTTCCACCGATTTCGACTACCGCCAGGACGTGCAGGCCACCTACGCCACCTACACCAACAAGCTCAGCAAGAAGCTGAGCCTGAGCCTGGGCGGCCGCCTGGAGCGCACCGCGCTGACGGCCAACTTCCGCACCAACGACACCAGCTTCGTGCGCAGCTACCTCACGCTGCTGCCCAACGGCAACGCCCAGTACGCCTTCAGCGACAACAACAGCGTGCGCCTGGCCTACAGCCGCCGCATCACCCGTCCCTACATCGACTACCTGAACCCCTTCGTGGACCGGTCCGAGCCGCAGAGCATTTCCTTCGGCAACCCCAACCTCGCCCCCGAGCTCACCGACTCCTACGAGCTGAGCTTTAACACCAACGGCAAGGCCGGCTCGCTGAGCATTGCCGCCTCGACGCGGCGTACGGGCAACGCCATCGAGTCGATACGGCTGCCCGCCGAGCAGGCCGGCATCACCAACGCGCTGCCCGGCAGCACGGTGCGCACCTACGCCAACGTGGCCTCCAACGCCTACTACCAGCTCAATTTCTACGGCTCGGCCAAGCCGGCCAAGGGCTGGGACATCAGCGGCGGGCCCGATATCCAATACATCGTGCGCCGCAGCCCGGCGCTGGGCATCACGCGCAGCGGCTTTGCGGCCAGCATCAACCTGAACACCTCCTACAAGCTGCCCAAGGATTTTACCCTGCAGGGCTTCATGTTCGGCGGGCTGCCCTCGCCCGATTTGCAGGGCACGGGCGGGGCCAACCTCTACTACCAGCTGGGCGCCAAGAAAACCTTCCTCAAAGGCAAGGCCGACGCGGTGCTGAACTTCGGCTCGCCCTTCAACAACCGGTGGCGCTACCGCAGCACCACCGACACGCCCGCCTTCAGCGAAGTTACCAACAGCTACAGCTACCAGCGCAGCTTCCGGTTCTCGCTCAGCTACCGCTTCGGCCAGGCCCAGCAAACCAAGCAGCGCAAGTCCGTGTCGAACGACGACGTGAAGGGCGGCGGCAGCAAGCAGGGCGGACAATAAGCCGCCTTGCTTCAGTTCAGCCCGAAGCTGCCATCGGCAAAGCGAATGGGATGGCAGCGACCGGATAAAGCAAAAAATCCCCAGCCCGGATGGCTGGGGATTTTTGCGTTCGGGTTTGCTGGCGCAGGTATGGCAACAGCCGTTAGCGCATGTTCCGATGCACTTCGCGTAGTTCGCGATGGGCTTCCTTGCGCGCCGTTTTCAGGTAAAATTTGAGTTGCTGGCGGCGGGCCAGCGGAATAGCCCGCTCGTCGGCCAGCGTAGCCGTCGATTCGGCATCGTCGGCGTTGAGGGTCAGGCGTTCGTCGGCATAGCCGGCAAACGATACAATAGCCTGTAGCGTGCGGGTACCCACCGGCACCACAAACTGGAATTCACCTTCCGAATTTGTGACGGCCATTTGCTTGCTGCCTACCAGCGTAACCACCGCGCCGGGCAGGGGGCCATCGGGGTTGGCAATGCGGCCACCAATAATCATGGTTGGTTCGGAAGGGGGCGTGTAGGTGGCCACGGAGTGCGCGGCATTGCTGGCCAGCAGCGTCTGAGCATTGGCGGCCGAAGAAGTTGCCACCGCGCAGGCCGTAGCGATAAAAAGCAGAGTAGTACGCATCGTAATTGCAGCTATAAGGAGTGATACAAAGTGCTGCAGATGTCGCGGTGCAGCCAGATTAGCAAGCGGGTGAGCGCCTAACCAACCGGTTTTGACGCGTAGCAGGGGGAATAGAAAAGCAGCCGTGCCAGCAGAAGGCCGGTTGCCGGATAAGGGCGAAAAACCCCTGGCCAAATGATACCAGGGGTTTTTTCGGGAGTGTGTGCGTTGCAGAAAAAGAGGTGGGAAGTGTGATTTGCAGAAAAAGGTGAAGGTTGCGATGCAGAAAAAAGGTGGGAAGCGTGTGTCAGGGCAATTGATTACTTGATAATGTGCGGGCGCAACAGGTACACTGAGCCTAGCGCCTGCACGGCGGGCAGGCGTAGCGTTTCGTCCTGCAGGCCAGCGTAGCCGCAGGTAAGCTCGATGATGGCCGCATCAGCGGGAACGCGCAGCTCAAATTCGCCTTCGGCGTTGGTTACTACCATGGTGCGCGAGCCCCGCAGCCACACGGTAGCCCCCGGTAGCGCGCCCTGCTTGCCCTGCACTACGCCGTGTACCGTTTTGTAGACCGGGGCTTTAGGGCTTTCCTCGGGGTCGTGCCCGGCGGCTTCTGTATTCGGTTGGGCTAAATGGCTGAATGCCATCTGAGCATGACCCGGCAACACGGAAAAAAGCAGCCCGATGGCAGCAACAACGGCGGAGATACGGCGGAAGGGCATATCTGTTTGCACTAATTAAATTATTTATTGAACGATGCAAACATACGCCCGCATTGAACTCAATGCAAATTTTTTTCAAAAAAAATTTACTTTTATTCTGGGATTAAAACAATAATAGCAGTAAAATATGAAATAATACAAGGTATAAATGCCTTTATCGAAGGCGTGTGCGGATTTTAAGTAGGATTAAAAAAAATATATTCGATTAGTCATCGGGTGGCACCAATGTGGGCTGGCCATAGGCCGCAGGCGTTGCAAGTCGGGGAGCGTCGCTGAAATAGTAGGTAGGCTGCGCTCGTGGCAGGCTGGCGGCCGCCATAAAAAAGGCCCGCCTCCAATCGGAGCCGGACCTTTTGCTACTGTTCGATTGCTGGCCATCAGGCCGGCTGCTGGCTGGGTTGTGCGGCCGGTGTTTCGGGCTGGCGGCCCCAGCCGGTGCTGCAACGGCTGCGCATTTGCTGCCGGAACTTTTCGCGCGCCTCGGGGCTGAGGTGCTCGAGGCGGCCGGCCATGCGCTGCTGCCACTCGCGGCGCTTGCGGGCCCAGCCCGCCCGGCCCCCGCCCCGAAAACCACCAAACAGAATGCGGCTGAGCAGCAGCAGACCGAAGGTTTGGCCAAGGGTAATAGTTGGCAGGCGGAACAGGGCTGGCATCAGCCAGTTCCACAGCGCTTGGGTAACAAAGCCGGCAACAGTAATGAGGAGGGCTGCGAAGAATAAGAATCGAAGGCCACGCAGAAGCCAGAATTTACGGTCCATAAGAAGGAGGATAAGCTGAGGTGAGAAGGCGGAAAAAGCAGGCGGAAACCAGGGCCGGCAGCTGCGAGAGATAGGCGAATGGAAATGCCGCGCTGCCGGGCCGCCATGCATTGGTGTCCGTTTCGGGCCGACACTTGCGCCCCTTCATCAATCGGTGAAAAGTTCGGTGTAGAGCGTTTGCAGGCGTTTGCGCAGGTGCAGCACGGCGTAGTGCTTGCGCGAGATGAGCGTTTTGAGCGGGACACCGGTTTCTTCTTCCATTTCGCGGAAGGTTTTGTCTTCCAGCTCGTGCCACACAAACACTTCGCGCTGGGCCGCCGGCAGCTCGGCCAGCGCATCGGTCAGGGCTTCCATCAGGGTTTCGCGCAGCAGGCGGTTTTCGGGCGAGTCGTCGGGGGCGGGCAGCAGGTCGGCCAGCAGCAGGCCCTCGCCGTCGTCGTTGGCTTCGGCGGCCCCAAACGCGGCTTCGAGGCTCACGGGGCGCTTGCGGCGGTAAAGGTCGGTGATGCGGTTGCGGGCCACCCGAAACAGCCAGGCCGCCGCCTGTTCCACGGGCTTGAGCAGCCGGTAGCTTTCGACGAGCTCGGCGAAGACGTCCTGCAGCAGGTCTTCGGCCTCGGCTTCGTCGGGAATGCGGCGCCGAATGAACTGCAGCAGCCGGGGCCGCTGCTGGCGCACGGCTTCGGCAATCTGGCGGTCTTGCTGCGAAGCCGTCATCGGTGCGAGGGGGGAGGGGAGCGAAAGAGTCATGGCATTCATTCTGGGTAAGCAGACGCTGCCGCTCCGAAATTACTTTAGCCGGAGTAGAAGAATGATGCGATGAATGCTACCGATGTGCTCGCGCGCATAAATCAGGTTGCGTGTAACTCGCATGAAGCCCGCGCCCGTACCTTTGGCCCGGGCTGAGCCCAATTGTTAGGTTTTTCCACTCACCATTTTTTCCACAACCCCCAAATGAAATATTTTTATCGATTTGGATTGTTCCTGGCCTTGCTGGTTCAGGTGCTGTTGCGGCCTGCAGCGGCAGTTGCGGCCCCCTTCACGCCGGGCAACATCGTTGTTGCCCGCGTGGGCGACGGCTCGGCCGCGTTGAGTTCCAACTCGACGGCTGTATTCCTAGATGAGTATACGCCCGCCGGGGTACTCGTTCAGTCGGTGGCAATGCCCACCGCTGTGAGCGGCAATAACCGCGCCTTTTCGGTTAGCGGCACCTCGACCGCCGAACTGGCACTAGCCCGCACCGCCAATGGCCGTGCGCTGGTGCTCGCGGGCTACGGAGCAGTGCCTGGTGTCACCGGCATTGCCACTTCGGCAGCCACCGACTACGCCCGCGTAATCGGCCTGATTGGTGCCGACGGCTCGATAAACACGGCTACCAGCCTCGGCTCGGCCTTTAGCGGCGGCTCTCCCCGTTCGGCGGCTTCGGCCGATGGAACCGGCTTTTACGCTACCGGAACCGGTACCCCGGCCGGGGTGCAGTACGTTCCCGTAAACGGCTTCACGCCGACGCAGCTCACCACCGCCTCCGTTACCAGCCGGGTGCTGAACATTGCCGGCGGCAACCTCTACCTGTCTACCACGACCAGCACGTACAACCGCATCAGCCAGATTGGCACCGGGCTGCCCACCACAGCCGGACAGTCGGTAACGGGCTTGCCCGGTTTTAATGCCACTGGCCCCAACAACAGCCCGTACGGCTACTACTTTGCCGATTTGAGCACGGCGGTGGCCGGCGTCGACGTGGCGTATGTAGCCGACGATGCAGGCGCCGCGGGCGGCATCCAGAAATGGAGCCTGGTAAACGGTAGCTGGACGTTCAACGGCGTGATTGCCAGCTCGGCAACGGCGCAGGTGCGCGGCCTCGATGGCAATACCAATGGCACGACGGTTTCGCTGGTGGCTACCAGCCCGAGCGGCATATTCGTGTTGAGCGATGCTACTGGCTACAATGTTGCCCCCACGCTCACCAGCCTGCCGACGGCCATTGCCACCAGTGCCACCAATACCGCCTTCCGGGGCGTGGCGTTTGCACCGGCTACGCCGGCTCCGACCATTGCCAGCTTCACGCCCACCAGTGGCCTGGCCGACGGCTCGGTGACGGTGACTGTGACCGGTACTGACTTTACGGGCGCCACGGCCGTAACGCTGAACGGGGTGGCCATTACGGGCTTCACGGTCGTGAACGCCACTACCATCACCTTCGTGGTGCCTGCTGGTGCTACCAGCGGCCCCATTGCCGTAACCACGCCCAATGGCACGGCCACCAGCTCGGTTTCCTTCACCGTAACGCTGCCTGCGCCCACCATTACCAGCCTGGCGCCAAGCACGGCGGTAGCCGGTGGCGCTGCATTCACGCTGACGGTGAACGGCACGGGCTTCATAAGCGGCTCGGTCGTAAACTTCAACGGCACGGCGCTGACCACGACGTTCGTGTCGGCTACGCAGGTCACGGCGGCCGTACCGGCTTCGGCTATCGCCGCTGCGGGTACCTACAACGTGACGGTTGCCAATCCTTCGGCTAGCCAGGGCGGTACTTCTGCCGCAGCTACGTTCACCGTAACTGCCCCGCCGGCTCCCACCATCACCGGCTTCACGCCCGCCCGGGCCATTACCGGCGTGGGCTTTACGCTAACGGTTAACGGCACGAACCTGACGGCCGGTACCACGGTCAACTTCAACGGCGCTTCGTACACCGGCACGGTGTTGGGCACCTCGGGCACGGGCTACACCGTGACGATTCCGGCCAGTGGCGTACCTGCCGTAGGTACCTACCCCATCACGGTAACCAATGCCGGCGGCACGTCGGCCGCGCTGTCGTTCCTGGTGGTGGCCCCGGCTACTACCACGGCGTTCGAAGATTTCGAGCAGGGCACGAAAACGGCCTACGCCGCCGGTACTGTGACGCTGCGCAGCGGCGACTGGACTTTCACGGATGCGCTGCTGGGTAACCAGTTCAACGACAAAGTGAACCAGATTCAGGGCGCGCGCATCCGCGGTGGCTCGATTGCGATGAACTTCGACAAGCCCAACGGGGCCGGGGTGATTACGCTGAGCGCCGCCATGTATGGCAGCGATGTGGCTACCTCGTTTGTGCTGGAAATCTCGACCGATGGCGGCACGACCTACACCACGGTGGCCGGTGCGCCCGCTACCCTCACCACAACGCTCACTCCCTATAGCTTCACGGTGAACCAGGGCGGCAACGTACGCCTGCGCATCAAGAACACCAACACGACTTCGGGCTCGGGCTCGCGCATCAACGTCGACGACATCTCGATTACCAACTACACGGCTCCGGCTGCGCCCACTATCACCAGCTTCACGCCTACCACGGGCGGCCCCGGCACTACAGTAACGGTAACGGGCACGAACCTGACGGGCGCTACGGTAGTGAAAATTGGCAGCTTCACGGCGACCAATTTCACGGTTGTCAACGCCACGACCATCACCTTCGTGGTGCCCAGCGGTACGGGCAGCGTGAACGGTTTCATTTCGGTAACGACGCCGGGTGGCACGGCTACCAGCGCCACGCCCTTCAACGTGGTGTCGGCTGCGCTGGCAGCTCAGGCACTGCCGGGCCTGACGGTATTCCCGAACCCGGCTACCGACCGCCTGACGGTGGAGTTGCCCTCGGCCGCTCCGGCCACGGTCGCCCTGCGCGACCTGACCGGCCGCCTGGTGCTGGCTCCCGCTCCGCTGGCCGCCGACCACGTGCTGCGTCTGCCAGCCTCGCTCGCCAGCGGTATTTACCTGCTTGAGGTGCGCCAGGGCAACGAAGTAGCCATCCGTCGCATCGAAAAGAACTAGCCTGCAACGCTCGTTCAGTAGTGAAAAGCCCCGTCCGGTATTCCGGGCGGGGCTTTTTGTTGAATGGGAGGGTAGGGCATAGGCCATTGGAAGTGGCGTAGGAAGCCGCTACTATCGCGGCAACTGCACGAGCAGGCGCGTGACGGGCTGGGAAGAAACCGCAGCTACCGTGCGAATACGTGACAGATGATGGCGCGGCAGCTGCGCGCTGCATCGTGAATGTATCGCGGCAGGCAAGTCCTGCGGCAGCCCTCGGCCGGCGGTATGTCAGTAGTACAAGCAGCAGACAACGGCGCCCGGCGGGACTTGATTCGTGCTGCTCAGCCGCAATTCCAGCAATGGGGCTTTCCGTCCGCGCTTGCCCGCACTTCAGATGCTGTGTTATGTATGTAATATGTTGAATGATAATAAACTATATTAAATAAGGGCTGTTAATTCGATACAATGACCCTCTCGCTTCGGCTGCTTGTAGCTGGGGATTAAACCAAAATGCCAACCTCGTGGATATACTGCCATACCACACGGCGGCTTTTGCTGAAAAGCATGCAGTCATCGGTAAGCGACTGGTTCTGTAATCATTGAGGGTGAGGAAACTGGGGAGTTGACCGGTTGGTCATCGTCCGAACTCATGTCGGCCACAAGACATCGGTAAGCCGACGAGGCCACCACGGGCATCAGCTTTGGCTTGCGCAGGCCAACGTATAGACCTGTAATCAGTGAAGCAGAGTGGTGCTGGCGCTGGTCGGCAGCAGTAGCTGGTGCCGGTTACGAATGGGTGAAAGCAGCGCCCGTAGGATGGTAGATTGGTTGTTAAGCGTAACAGTGCATGTGCCGCGGGGGCGCGGGCTGCTACACGTCCGGCGGCTGGCGGGCTGAGGGCGCTGCCACACGCCAGCTCCCGATGGCGACGCGGCTGGTGCCACGCTGGGCCACCCGAAGATGCCGCAACGAAAAAGCCCCGGCTGCATGCGCAGCCGGGGCTTTCCGGAAGGGTATGGGCGGTGATTATTGCACCGATACCTTGGTAGTAAGCTTCACACCATCGGCCGTGGTCCAGGTAGCGAAGTACATTCCGCTGGCCAAGGGCTGAGCTGGCTGCACGGTAACTTCGGCAGTGCCGGCGGCAATGGTTTGGATGAATACCACGCGACCTACGTTGTCAACCACGCGCACCGTGCCGGTGGCAGGGGCCAGGTTGGCAGCAGCGAGTTGGAAACCCTTGTCCGTAGCCGGGTTGGGGTAAGCCACGAGGCTCGGCACGCCGGTTTTTCCTTCGAAGCGCACCGCAGCCACGTTCGAGTAGGCAACGGTACCATCTTTGTCAACCTGCCGCAGGCGGTAGTAGCTCGTGCCACCCAGGGGCGCGTTGTCGAGCATACCGTATTCATGACGGCTGGTGCTGTTGCCCAAGGCTTCCACGCGGCGGAGTTCGTTGAACGAACGGCCATCGGCCGAGCGCTCCACCATAAAGTAGGCGCTGTTCTTTTCCGATGCCGTAGCCCAGGCCACCTGCACGGCCGAACCCTGGCGGGTAGCCGAGAAGCTGATGAGCGATACGGGCAGCGGCGCCGAGCCAGTCAGCGGGTTATCCACGCGGTTGGTCGAGGCCAGAGCGAAGAACGTGTTGCCGTTGATGGCCGTTTGGTTGGAAGCCGAAATCGTGTAGCCGCGGGGAGCATCGGGTGAGTACACGCCGGCACCGCCAGCCGTCGACCACGTCGTGCTGGGGCCAATCGGGCCCGTCGTCTTGGCCACGCGCAGGTTGCCCGGCACGTTCACCTGCTCGTCAATCACGTCGGTGTTGAAGCTAAGCTGAATGGTCGGGTTCGTCATCGTGCCCGACAGGGTCTGGATGCGGTAGTAGCGGTTGGCCGAGAGGTTGTCCAGGGTCGCATCAACCGAGCCAGAGGGGGCGCTGTTGATGATTTCCACCAGTACCGTTGCATTCGACGAGCCACCTACGTTCTTAATCGTTACCGGACGGTAGCGCTGGCCGGCGCCCACCGGGAACACGCGGCTGTTGCCGGCCGCATCGGGCATGGCCATGGCCAGGCGGCCTACCACGTACGACGTGAGGGTGTTGCCCACAATCGGCTGCGTGCTGCTGTTGTCGAGGTACAGCACGTTGCCCGTGTTGTTGCCGGTGTAGATGTAGCTGTTCTGAATGGTCATCAGACGGCCCACGTGGATATTGGTAGCCGGCCCGAAGGTCAGGTTGCTGGTACCCAGTTTCTGCAGGTCGTAGAAATAGGTATTGCCGTTGATGAAGCGGTTGATATCGGTAATGAACTGCACCAAGCTGGTGCCCGGGCTGAAACTGCCCTGGTTGGTGAAGTTAGCCCGGAATACCACGTTCGAGTTAGCCGCATCGAAGCTGCCGCCCGACTGGTTCAGGAAATCGCCGGTCACGTGCATGATGTTGTTGGTCGTAGCAGCGTAGGTACCCACGTTGGTGAAGTTGCCGCCCGTATCTACCGCGCCGTTGCTGGCCGTGAAGGTGCCCGCAGCGGTGATGTTCGTATTGCCGTTCACGGTCAGGTTACCCGTAGCCGCGTTGTAGGTGCCGTCGTTGTTGAAATCCTTGCCGACCAGCGTATTACCTGCGCCGGCATTGTAGGTGCCTGCGTTGTTGAAGGAAGTGCCGGCCTGCACCAGGCCGGCGCCCTGGTTGATGCGGCCCGCGCCGAGCGTGGCCAGCGTGGTGCCGGTGCTCACCGTGCCGGCGCCCAGGTTCAGGGTGCCGGTGGTGCCAACCGTGAGCGACGAAGCGGTGTTCAGGTTGCCATCATACAGGTTGAAAGTACCGTTGATGAGGGCGCCACTCGTTGCCGAAGTCAGCGTCAGGTTCTGGTTGCTGGGGTTGTCTACCTGCGTGCTAGCCGCTACGTTCAGCGCGCCGTTAATGGTCAGGTCGAGGTTCGACAGCAGCTTGGCCGTGCCGCCCGAGAGGGTCAGGTTGTTGTACGTGTTGCGGGCCGGCAACTGCACGGCCCCGGTGAATTCCACAGTGCCCGTGCTGGGCGCCACGAAGTTGGCATAGTTACCGGCCGGGAACAGGGCCGAACCAATTTGAAGGATACCCGTGCCGCTCACCGTGTTGAAGTTGTTGGCCGCATACGTGTTCAGGTTCAGCGTGCCGTCAAGCTGCAGCGTGGCAGCGCCGAGGCCCGGACCGGTAGAATACACGTAGTGACCCGGCAAAATGGCGACGGGGTTGGCCAGCGTCGGGGCCACCGTGGGCAGGGGCGAAGAGTCGCTGCCGTTGGCGTTGAACGTCCAAGCAGCCGCCGTGTTCCAGGCAGCACCAGCCGGCAGGCCGGCCGTAGCCGTGCGGCTGTAGAACACCGGCACCTTGCCAAACTCCGAGGTTTCGCCTCCGGTGTAGTCGCCGTCGATTTGGTTGGTGCTCAGGGTCAGCAGGGTGTGGGCGTTGGCGTCAACCGTGCTCGACGCGATGCCGTTCAGCGGGTTCCAGGCTCCGGCCAAGAAGCGGCCCAGCTTGTAGTTAGCTTCGGTGCCCGTCACGTCGCCGGCAATGTAGCTGAACTGCTTGTCGGTCGTAGGCGAGCCCAAGCCGGTGCTGCTAATCTTCCAGTAGTACTTCAGCTCCTTGTTGGCGGGGTCGGTGGTGGAGGGGTGCACCCGGTCAACGGGCTGCACGGTGATGGTGCCCGCGGCCGAGTTGGACGTCAGGTTAATCTGCACCGGGGTGTATTTACCCGGGGCCCCCACCGGGAAGCCGAAGTTCGAAGGGCCGCTGGCGTAGGTTTTGCGCACGCCTTGGTCGGCTACGATGCCATTGGTCTGGATGTAGCGGGTGGTGCTGAAAGCGCCGGCCACTGCATTGCCCGCCGGGTTGCTGAACCACAGCAGGTTTGAGCCGATGTTGAAAATGCCGTTGTTGAGCGTCAGCGCACCCGTCACTTCCTGGTTGGTCGTCGTGGTGGCGCCGGCGCCGTTATTCAGCACCAGGTTGCCGAAGCGACCGAGGCCATTACCGCCCACCTTTTGGTTGGTGGTGCCGGCCAGGGTGATGCTGCCCGCGCCGCTGCTGGTATGCGTGGCCGAGTTCAGCACGTCGCCGAGGGCCGTCAGGATATAGCCGTTGTCGTTCAGGGTACCCTTGGTCAGCGTCAGCGTGCCCACGGTACGAGCGGCACCGTTGAGCTGGAGCTGGCCATTGGTCTGCGGCGTGTTCAGCACCAGTGCGCCGAATACCGTCTGGTTGCTGCCAGTACCCGTGAGCTGCTGCGTTGCCACGCCGCCCAAGAAGGTCGTCGTCTGGTCGGCCGTGATGGGCTGGAAGCCACCCGCGTTCAGCGCCGTGCTGGTCGAAGAGTTGCTGTTGAGGAGGTTCTGGTAGATGTTCAGCGGCAAGCCGTTCGCATTGAAGAACGAGTTGTCGTTGCCGATGGTCAGCGAGCCTTTCAGCGTCAGGGGCAGCACGCCGGTGTGCAGGCCGGTGTTGGTATTGGTGTTGTTGGCGCCGGTTTCAACGCGCAGGTCGTAGAGGGGCACCGTCGAGTCGACGCTGACCGTCACGTTGCCCACACCCGCTGCCGCGTTGCCCAGCACCACCGTACCGCCGGTTACCACCGTCGAGTCGGGCGCCAGATACAGGTCGCCCGCAATCGTGGGCCGGCCGTTCGAGCGGTGCAGGCTCAGGGTGCCCCCGCTCATGCGGAAGATGCTACCCGGGCCTTGCACCTCGAACAGGCCGCGCTCGTTATTCTGAGCCGCCGTGGCGCCCAGGCCGTCTACATCAATGGTACCGCCACTCTGGTCGAAGCGCAGCGAGCCGTCGAGGTTATTCACCGTGCGGCGAATCTGGCCGTTCACGTAGAGCTTGCCGGTCGTCACCTTCAGCGTCGGGGCCCCGGCGCTGGCGTATTCCAGGTCGCTGCCGCCGGTGCTGGTGGCAAGGCCCACGTTCATGTTGCCTTGCAGCACGCGCATCTCGCCGGCCAAGCGCAGGTCCGAAGCTGCCGTGGTGCCCGTGGCCACCGTTACAGTAGCAGTCGGGGCGTCTACGGTCAGGCCGGCATTGTCGGTGATGAGGTAGGGCGACTCGGCGTTGTGTACGGTGAGTGTACCGCTGGCTTTCGCGAAGCGCAGCGTGCCGTTGGTCAGCGTCAGCCAGCCCGATGTGGGAGTGGTCAGCGTACCGGCCACGTCCACGTTCAGCGTGGCCGTGCGGCCGGTGCCTTTGTTCAGCGTCAGGGTTTTCAGGTCGGTGAAGGCCGAGCCGTTCGTACCGGTCAGGTTGGTCGTCGTGCTGCTTGTGAAGGTCAGATTGGCGGTGCTGGTCATGTTAAAGTCCAGCGTGCCGTTGTTGGTGATGGAACCGGCTACCGTCACGTTGTTGGTTACCGCCGCGCCGCCACCGCTCAGGTCGAAGCTGCTGCCAGTGCCCACCTGCACATCCCCATTGAAGGCAAGCGTACGGGCCGTGCCGTTGGCCGTGCGCAGCTTGCCGTTTATCACATTCAGCAGCGCGCCTACCTGCAGGTTGCCGGCGGTGCCACCGCTGATGGTCGACGTGCCGGTGAAGGAGCCGCTGGTGCCGTGCACCAGCTGGCCGTAAATCTGCAGGTCCAGGTTCGGCAGCAGCATTTCGCCGTTCGATACCGGATTCAGCGTCAGGTTCTGGTAAGAATTCAGGTTCAGCGATGAAGCCGAAGAGGTCGGAATCGAGAAGGTGTAAGCGTTCGAGGAAGTGGTGCCGTAGTATTCAACCGTGCCACCACCCGCTTGCAGGAACGAGCCGAAGTCACCGCTCGGGAAAACAGGGGTTGCAAAGTAGTTCGGCCCCGATTTCACTACCGGCGCCGTGATGCGCAGCGTGCCCGACCCACCGGGCTTGGAGTCCGGCAAAGCGCCGAAGTTGTGGCCGGTGAAACCCTGCAGGTCCAGGATGCCGCCGCTGGCAATTTCCAGCGAGCCCGAAACGGCGTTAGCAGCCGTTACCGTTACCGTGCGGCCCGATTCAATAAATACCGGGTTGCCCGCACCGGGCTTTACCGAAGCCGCAGCGCCGTTAAATCCAGCCGTGCTCCAGGTACCGGCAGTTTCCCAGTTGCCGGTAGCGCGGGTGTAGTAAGCCGTTACTGGGCCGAAGGAAGCAGTCGTACCCGCCGTGAACTCGCCGGGGAAGTTGTCGAGGTTGTCAAAAGCAATGGTCGATACCGTACCGCCCACCGTGATAGCGCCGGCCGAGTACGTATTCCAGGCAATCGGAATGTAGCGGCCGGGTACGTAGCCAGACAACGTGGTCGGGGTTGCGAGCGAGTTGGTAGCCTGGAACGATTCGTATACCGAGCCTGCGGGAATAGGCCCGAAGCCGGTGCTACGCACTTTCCAGTAGTAGTTCAGGTTGTTCGTGCCCGCCACGAAGGGATTGCGCGATTTTACCGGGCTCACGCTCACCTGGCCGAACTTATCGAGCGGCGCGCCAGTAGCGAGTTGCAGCGTAATGGTGGCCGGCGCGTAAATCGCCCCCGTGCCCACGCCCGTGCCTACCGGGAATACGAACGTGTCGCCTTTGCCATAAGTCTTCTGCAGACCCAGGTCGCTCTGGTTGCCGGCCGTCTGAATGAAGTACGTTTTGCCGAAGTTCAGGCCCGGGCCAGTAACAAGGGCCGCCCCGGCACCCGAGCTGATTACGTTGGTCAGCGACAGGCGATTGGTGCCAATTGCCAGAATATTCTCATTCACCATCGTGAGGGTGCTGGCCACGCTCATGTTGGCACTGAACGTAACGCCTACCGCGCCCGCTGCCGCTGTGTTGCTGATTTTCAGGTTGCCGAATACGCCGGTGCCGTCGCCGCTCACCGTTTGGCCGGCGGCGCCGTTGAGGGTGATGTTGCCGCTGCCGCCACCGCTGGTGTGCGACGCCGAGTTCACCATGTTGCCCGTCACGTAAATGATTTTGCCGCCGTCGTTGAGCACGCCTTGCAGCAGCGAAAGCGTTGCGCCCGAGGGCACCGTGTAGGTAGCCGTGCTGCCCGCCAGTTGCAGGGTGCCGGCGGCCTTGTTCACCGTCCAGTTTCTAAAAATGCTGCTGCCCGCGGTCGCGCCGATGTCGCCGTTGTTCACCAGCTGCTGGTCTTTGGTACCGCTGAAGATGGTCGTGTTGGTGCCCGTGAGATACGTGCAGCCCGACCCAATCGTGAAGGTGCCCTGAATGGTCAGGTCGAGGCTATTGGCGTCGAAGGTGGTCGCTACCGTCGGGTCGAGGGTAAAGTCGTTCTGCACCGTCAGCGGCTGGGCCGCGGTGGTGGCATTGGCTGCAAAGTTTGCATCAAACGGCATCGTTTGGTTGATGGCCTTGCTCGTGCCAGCCCCTGCTTTTTTAACAATCAGGTTCCAGAGCGGTGCCGTCGAGAGAATACGGGCCGGGTCGGCCGAAGCCGGCAGCATGATTTCGACCGTACCGCCCGTTACAATGGCGTTGTTGGGGTTCACGCCAATGTGGAACATGCCGTCGGCCTTAGTCGGGCCGGGCACGTTCTGCACGTGAATGGTGCCGCCCGTCATGCGGAAGCCCTGCGTAACGTAGGGCACGCTGAACCGGGCAAATTTGTCATCAACGGAAGTACCGGTGGTGCCGGTGCAGTAAAAATCACCGCCCGTAATGATGAAGGAGCCGCGGTGGTTGGCCGAGGTGCGCGACGGCCGGAACTTGTTCACTTTCGTCGTGCCACCTTCAATCAGTACCTGGCCATCTTCGCGCACTACCATGCCGCCGTCGTAGTTGTCGGTGAACTGGCCCGCGCTGATGCGGTACGTGCCATATACCGCAATCAGCGGCATGTTGTCGCTTACCACAGTGGCACCGGCAATCCACAGAGTCGGGCTGGTAGCCGAGGAACCCAGTGAAAAGCCGTTATTCAAATCGTTGCTGATTTTGGCCAGGTACACGTTATTGCCGAGCTTGGTAACGCCGTTAACCAGTTGCAGCATATCCACGGCACCGCTGTGGTTGAGGCGCAGGTTGCCTTGCGCGCCGCCGCTCACGCTCACCGTCGAAGTCACATTCAGCGTCACTTGGCTGTCGATGCCTTTGTCAACCCGCAGCATGTCGAGGTCGGTCGCGCCGTTGCAGGCAAAATTGGCGTTGCTGGCCCCGGTAAAGGTGAGCAACGCAGCTTGCGTGTCGGCCCCGTTGCGCAGGTTTATAGTGCCGTTGTTCACCAAGCTGCCCGTTACGCTGATATTGTGGTTGCCGGCTACTGCCGTCACCCCCAGCGTCGTGCCGGTTCCAATCGTTACATCGCCCTGCACGTTGAGCGTGCGGTTGGTGCTGGCCGTGCCGCCGATGTTGAGCGTCAGCGCAGCATTGGTGCGCGTTGTGCTCAGGCTGCCGGTCAGTGTCAGGTCGTTGTTCAGTTGCACGGTGTAAGCCGTACCCGTCGTGTTGAGCAGGCGCAGGTTGCAGAACTGGTTCGAGGCCGGCTGCGGCAAGTTCGTCGGGCCGACGGGCCAGTTGTAGAACTCCACCGTGCCGGTATTGGCATCGTCGAAATTGTTCGTAGTTACCGCCGGAAAGTACGGCGCGCCAATGCGCAGCGTACCCTGGCCCGACAAGCTGTTCAGCGTGCCAAACGTTGCCGCTGCCGACTGCAGGTCGAGCACCCCGCCCCGCTGAATGGTGAGGTCGAGGCCGGTGGTAGAAACCGCGCTGCTCACATACACCACGAAGCTGTTGGTAACGACTACGGCATCGCCAGTGGTTGGCACCCGCGGATTGACGCTGGTTGAGCCCGTGGGGTCGGTGGTCCAGATATTTGCATCGGTCCAGTTGCCGCTAGTGCCGCCGCCATTGAACGTATACAAGGTACCGCCCATGGCAATCGTACTCCAGAAAATGGATAATAATCCAAGTAGGAATGCTTTCATGTACAAGAAGGGTTAGTGGGAAATAGAATTAAAAATGAAGTGTCTTTGCTACGAGAATGTTGTTATAGTTCTACGAAATACGAAGTTTGCGAAATTAGTTCGGTATAAAAACACATTCCTGACTTAGGTTGAATAAAGGCTGGATTATCTTTATTCAGGTTAGTGCAGGCATTGATTAGTGCAAAAAATGATGCTGTTTTATTGAATTTGATTTTTGGATAAAATCAATATATTTTTTAAGCTGCTATTTCCCGGCCCCAAGCTTCTGCACACTTCGATGCCACGGCAAACCCCCTGAGTAGGCCATAGCCCATCAGGATACTTTCCCAACCAAGGGTTTTCGGGTACCTTTGCCGGCCGGCCGGCTGCACATTGCTCATTGGCCGGCCCCGCCCGTATGGACCAAACCGTTTCCCAGACCATTCCCGACGTTATTCGGACCGTTCCGCTGCAGTACTACGTTTTCTTCGCCTCGGCCCTGTTTGCCATCGGCGTAACGGGCGTGCTGGTGCGGCGCAACGCCATCATTATCTTCATGTGCGTCGAGCTGATGCTCAACGCCGTGAATATTCTGCTGACGGCCTTTTCGGCCTACCGGGCCGACCCCAACGGACAGGTGTTCGTGTTCTTTATCATGGCCGTGGCCGCCGCCGAAGTATCGGTGGGCCTGGGCATCATCGTCATGATTTACCGCAACTTCCAGACCACCGACGTCAACCTGCTCAGTAGGTTGAAGTGGTAGGGGCGGGGCTTGTCTCCGTCCGGCGTTCGCGCCGTTATTTTCCTGATTTCATCGTTCCGCTAGCCGGGCGGGGACAAGTCCCGCCCCTACGACATGCAAGAAACTGTTCTCCCCGTGGCCAACGCGCCGTATTCGACGCTGCTTTACGTCCTGATTCCGCTGCTGCCCTTCCTGGGCTTCCTGCTGAACGGGCTGCTGAACCGCAAACTTTCCGGCACCGTGGCCGGCCTCATCGGCAGCGCCACCGTGCTGGGCTCGTTCCTGATTTCAGTAATGTTGTTCTGGGAGTTTCTGCATCCGGCGGCTGGCTTCGCTCTGCCCGGCACCGGCACGCACGTAGCCTACACCGTGCAGCTGTTCGACTGGATTTCGGTGGGCTCGCTCCAGATTCCGTTCCAGTACCAGATTGACCAGCTCAGCCTGATAATGCTGCTGCTCGTGACGGGCGTGGGCTTCCTCATCCACGTCTACAGCATCGGATACATGCACCACGACGAAAACGTGGGCAAGTTCTTCAGCTTCCTGAACCTGTTCATCTTCAGCATGCTGCTGCTCGTGATGGGCGCCAACTTCGTCATCCTGTTCATCGGCTGGGAAGGCGTGGGCTTGTGCTCCTACCTGCTCATCGGCTTCTGGAACAAGAACACCAGCTACAACAACGCCGCCAAGAAAGCCTTCATCATCAACCGCATCGGTGACTTGGGCTTCCTTCTCGGCATCTTCCTGATTTACCTCACCTTCAACTCGGTGCAGTACGCCGAGGTGTTCCAGAAGGCCTCGCTGGGCCAGTTTGGCCTGATGGGCGTGGGTGTTTGCACCTACATCACGCTGCTGCTGTTTGTGGGCGCCATGGGCAAGTCGGCCCAGCTGCCGCTCTACACCTGGCTGCCCGACGCCATGGCCGGCCCCACGCCGGTGTCGGCCCTCATCCACGCTGCCACTATGGTGACGGCCGGTATCTACATGGTGCTGCGCTCCAACGTACTGTTCACGCTCGCACCCCACACGCTGGAGGTGGTGGCCATTGTGGGCGCGGCCACGGCCTTGTTCGCTGCCACCATTGGCCTGGCGCAGAACGACATCAAGAAAGTGCTGGCCTACTCCACCGTGTCGCAGCTGGGCTACATGTTCCTGGCGCTGGGCGTAATGGGCTACTCCACCTCGCTGTTCCACGTGCTCACCCACGCCTTCTTCAAGGCGCTGATGTTCCTCGGGGCCGGCTCGGTGATTCACGCCATGAGCAACGAGCAGGACCTGCGCCGCATGGGCGGCCTGCGCAAGGCGCTGCCCATTACGTTCCTCACCTTCCTCATCGGCTGCCTGGCCATTTCGGGCATCCCGCCGTTCTCGGGCTTCTTCTCGAAAGATGAAATTCTGGCGCACGCCTACGAGCACAATAAAGTGCTGTGGGCCATGGGCTTGCTCACGGCCTTCCTCACGGCCTTCTACATGTTCCGCCTGCTGTTCCTGGCCTTCTTCGGCGAGTTCCGCGGTACCGAGGAGCAGAAGCACCACCTGCACGAGTCACCGGCTTCGATGACGTTTCCGCTCATCATTCTGGCCGTGCTGGCCGCTGTGGGCGGCTTCATGGGTGCGCCAATGTTCACAGGCGGGCACCACTACCTGGCCGAGTACCTGGCCCCGATTTTCACCTATTCGCAGCGCCTGATGCCGGAAGCTTTCTCGGCCGAACTCGACCACGGCACCGAACTGATGCTCATGGGCCTGTCGGTAGCTGCCGGCGTGCTGGGTATCATTCTGGCCTACGTCATGTACGTGGCTCGTGCCACGCGCCCGGCTGAGGATGAAGCCCAGCGCTCGGCTCCCGAGAGCCTGGTATACCACAAGTATTACATCGACGAGCTGTACGATACGCTGTTTACCCGCCCGGTAATGTGGCTGTCGTCGGGCCTGTACAAGTTTGTCGAAAATGGCGTTATCAACCCCGTAACCGGCCTGTTTGGCCGGGCCGTGAACGGCGGCGGCGCGCTGCTGCGCTACGTGCAGACCGGAGCCGTCGAAACCTACCTCATCCTGATGGTTATCGGCATTGTGCTGATTCTGGGGCTGAATTTCGGCCGCCTGTAGGCTGCAACTGAAGGCTGATTTTTGAAGGCCGTCTGCGCTAGCAGGCGGCCTTTTTTTGTGCGTTTTGGTGGAGCGCAGCTGCAATCCGAATGCAAATTCAATCGGGAATAATTAGATGAAATTTTGATGAGAATCAACAGCTAATTAGGTGGTTAGGGGCCCTACGGTAGGGTTGTGAATATGTTGCGGTATTAATGTAATAAACTGACTTCCAGTGAATAAGAATTGATATACAACTTTTTCGAAAAGCAGGGGTATAGCAACGCATTCGCTGAGGCCTTAGCGCCGAAAGCTTTTCACGCACCTATTCTTATTCACCTCACACTATGGCCTTAAAACCTCAACTCCTTCGTGGGCTTGCGTTGGGCACCGTTATGCTTGGCATGGCGGCTCCGCACGCTAAAGCCCAGACCCCCGACCGTAAAACCGCGCTGAGTGCTAACATCGGCTTACTCCAGTACCGCGGCAACATGGGCACCGACTTCTGGAACCGCTCCGGTGTGGACTTGGAAGTGGGCGGTGGCGGCGCCATCACCCGGTACCTTTCGCCCTCCTTCGACCTGGGCCTGCTCGGTTACTATGAAACCTACAAGTTCAGCAGCCAGGTTCGCGCCGGCGACAATTTCGAGTCGCGCACCGGTATGGTAGACCTGGGCCTGAAGCTCAAGCTGAACAACGGGAAGATTCTGAAGGAGGAGTCGTTTATTCAGCCCTACCTGATGGGTGGCGGCGGCATGTTTCTGGCTAATAGCCAAGGCGTGGCTAACGGCGCCAGCTACTTTAACCAGATTCGCCGTCCCGAGCTGTTTGGCATGGCTGGCCTGCGCTTCCGCCTCAGCGAGGCAGTATCGCTGGACCTGACCACCAGCCAGCACTACCCCCTTACCGAGCGCGTGGATAACCTCTACGGTAGCCCCAGCGACAAGCTCTACGACCGTTTCCTGCTGCACCAGGCTGGTATCACGGTGGCGTTGGGCAAGATGAAGGACGAGGACAAAGACGGCGTGTCGGACAAGAAGGACAAGTGCCCCGGCACCCCGGCCGGCGTAGCAGTTGACCCCAACGGCTGCCCGCTCGACAAGGACGGCGACGGTGTGCCCGACTATCAGGATAAGTGCCCCGACGTGAAAGGCGTGGCCGCCCTGCAAGGCTGCCCCGACCGCGACGGCGACGGCGTAACCGATGCCGACGACGCCTGCCCCGACACCCCCGGCAAGGCCGAGCTGAAAGGCTGCCCCGACTCGGATAACGACGGTGTAATCGACCAGAACGACAAGTGCCCCGGCACCCCCGCCGGCGTGCAGGTAGATGCTAACGGCTGCCCGCTCGACCGCGACGGTGACGGTGTGCCCGACTACCAGGACCGCTGCCCCAACCGCCCCGGCCCGGCCAGCAACAAAGGCTGCCCCGAGATTAAGGCCGAAACCAAGAAGCGCCTGCAGGAGGCCACGAAGTATATCAACTTCGAGTTCAACAAGGCCGTGCTGCTCCCCAGCTCGTACCCGACCCTGAAGGACCTGGCCGCCATCATGGCCGAGTACCCCGACTACACCATGAGCATTGCCGGCCACACCGATAGCAAAGGTGCCGACGACTATAACCTGCGCCTGTCGTATGACCGTGCCGCTTCGGCCCGCACGTACATGCTGAGCCAGGGTGTTCCGGCCGAGCGCATCGAGTCGCGTGGCTACGGCGAAACCAAGCCGATTGCCGACAACGCTACCAAAGCCGGCCAGGCCCTGAACCGCCGCGTAGAATTCGACCTCTACCTCACCGGCGAGCCCAACTCGGCCGAAGTGAAGTACGGCCCGGCACCCACCATCACGGAGCTGCAGAAGACCCCCGAAGGCCGCCCCACCGCTGGCAAGGTACCCGTGAAAAAGGCTCCCGCCAAGAAGGCTCCGGCCAAAAAGGCCCCGATGAAGCGCAAGTAATTTGCCCAACGGTAAGCGCTGAAAGAAAAAGCCCGCTCGATGAGAGCGGGCTTTTTTGTGTTTGTTAATGAAGTGATTGACGCTATTGGCCTGCTGCCCAGGCAACCGTTGCCGCGGTTTTACCTTCTTGCGCGCATGCTGAAAAAACTCCTTTCCCTCGTTGCTTTGGCGGGCCTATTGCAACCAGTCCACGCCCAGGATTCCACCCTCACGCGCCTGCTGCGCACCAATGCCTACCCGCTCACCGCCGCCGGCTCGCAGCTGGCGGGCACGGGCTGGGATAAAATCAGGGCCAGCATAGCCCAAAGCCAGTTTGTGCTAGTGGGCGAAGACCACGGCATGGCCCAGATTCCGCAGTTCACGCAAGCCGTGGCGCGCGAGTTGCAGCCAGCGGCTTTTATCACCGAAATCGACCGCTACCAGGCTGCCAATCTCACGCGCCTGACAGCAAGCCCGGGCCAGCCCACCGTCTACCTGAAGGCCACACCGGGCTCGCTCTCGTTTTTCAGTTGGGGCGAGGAATACGAGCTGGCCCAGCAGCTGCGGGCGCAGAAAACCCAGCTGATTGGCATCGAGCAAGTGGGGATTTTCACGCTGGGCCGCTTTTATGAGGAATTGGCGGGAAAGGTGAAAAGCAAGAGCACCCGGGCCTGGCTGCAGCGCGAAGGCGCCGCGTACCAGCGGCACGACAACGCACAGTTTCGCAGCGGCGGGCACGGCTACAGCATCCTGAGCCAGCGCCCCTCGGCCATCGACAGCCTGGAACTGCTGACGAAAGCCGAGAGCCCGGAGGCCCGCCGCATGGCGCAGGAATACGTGTTCAGCTACCGCATCTACAAAAACCAGGTGAAAGGCTTTGGTAGCCACCAAGCCCGCATCAACCTGATGAAGCGCAACCTACTGGAGGCCCTGCGGCCGCTGGCGCCGCAGCCGGGCCAGCCGCTGCCCAAGCTGCTGTTCAAGTTCGGGGCCAGCCACATGGCGCGGGCCATCAGCCCTTGGGCCGGCATTACCGACGTGGGCAACCTGGCCCAGAACCTGGCCGACGCGCAGGATGCTAAGTCGCTGCATCTGCTGGTAATGGCCAAGCAGGGCACGCAGGTGGGCGGCTTCAACCCCGACGAGCCAGGTAAAAACGTGGTGCCCTTCGACATGTCGAAGGAAGCGTACATGAAGCCCTTTACCGACTTGGCTACCGGCTCGGCCTGGCAGGTATTCGACCTGCGCCCGGCCCGCCGGGCGCTGCTCAATGGCAAGCTGGTGGTAGCCGACCCGACCCTGCTGGGTTTCCTGTTGGGCTACGACTACTTCGTGGTCATTCCAACGGCCACGGCTAGCCGCAGCTAGGAGTGATAGTTTGAAAACCAGAACGTCATACTGAGCTTGTTGAAGCATCTCGCGTGCAGTAGTAAATGAATTACTTGTGCGGTAGAGATGCTTCGGCTGCGCTCAGCATGACGTTCTGTTTAGCATTCTAAACTACTTCACCGCGTACGTCACGGCCAGATAATACAGCCCGCCCACGCTGGGGCCGCCGAGGTAGCTCACGTAGTATTGATTGAGCACATTGCTGGCCCCGAGCTTGAGGCGCAGGTTGGGCGTGGGCACGGCGTAGCTTAGCTGGGCATCGAGGGTGTGATAGGCGGGCACGTTGCCATTCACTAGGAAGGTTTGGGAGTAGTAGCCCTGCTGCCAGCGGTAGTTGAGGCCGAAACCGACGTTGCGCCAGGCGTTTTCGTTGCCCAGGCTCAGGTTGTAGGCCCAGCGTGGGGTGTTGAAGCCGTCTTCGAGGCCGTCGCCGTTGTCGGTGCGGGCTAGGCGGGTGTAGGTGGCATTGGCCCCGGCGAGGTAGCCGCGGGCCAACTCGTAGCGCAGGCCGGCCGAGCCGCCGTAGTTCTGCACCTGGCTTTGCGAGTTGGTCCAGAGGCGGTAGCGGGCCTGGGTAGGGCTGGGACTGGTGAGGGTGGTGTTGTTGAGGGCCGTGGCCACGGCGTTCAGGGGGGCATCGGGCGGCAGGGGCGGGCCGCCGCCGCTTTGCACGGGCACGTAGGCCTCGACTTGGGCGATGAAGTCGCGGTAGGAGTTATAGTAGAAATCGAGGTCGACCAGTAGTCGGCCGCCGGGGCCGAAGGTGGCTTTGTAGCCCGCTTCGAGCGAGCGGATGTACTCGGGACGCAGGTAGGTGTATGGGTTTTTCACCAGCAAACCTTGGTTGGCCGCGATGGCCTGGGCGCGCGTTTGGGCCGGGCTGCCGTTGATGCCGGCCGTCACGGCCGCGTTGAAGCGGTCGATGCTGCTGCGCAGGTAGCTGTTCTCAAACACCCCGTCGCTCATTACCCGCAGCCCGCCGATGCGCTTCACCTGCCCGCTGTTCACGTTCGAAAAGCCCTCGAACAAACTCGGGAACCGGTAGCCGCTCTGGTAGCTGAAGCGGAAATTCTGGCGCGGCGTGGGCGAGAGCACGGCCGTGAAGCGCGGGTTAAATTTCAGGTCGAAGTAGTCGTTCTTGTCGGCCCGCAGGGTGGCGGTGAGGCGCAGCTTTTCGCCGAAAAACCGGCCGCCGGCCTGCACGAAACCGCCGGTTTTAGAGTAGGTGAGGTTGTCGCGCAGCGGGTCCTTGCCGGGATTGGGGTTGATGAAGTAGTTGCCGTCGGGCTGCACGATGTAGGTGCGATGGTCGGCCCCGACCAGCAGGTCGAGGGTGGCGGGCAGGGCAGTGCCGCCGCGCGGCAGGGCTTCGGCCAGGTTCAGCTGGGCC